>JAIRLZ010000093.1 GCA_031259035.1 Treponema sp.
CCGTTGCCTGATTTCGACTAGGTTTTTGTTTCTGGGCAACCGCCCCTTTTCGACTAGATTAATTTTGAGGCAATGCGATCACTTGCAATTCTTTTTAATCCAGTGTATTATATTTAGCAGAATGTTGTATTTTTTGGAAAATACGGGTGCGCGCCGAGGTTGCGTTCCCGCCGGAAATCACAGTCTTTTTTTTCCACTTGCCCCGCCTCTTTTATATATTATACGGTTGTTAAGTGCTATGGTAATACACAGCAAAAACCGTACCAAGTTAGCATATTCTGGCAAAAAATTTTATAATTTTTTTGTACGCCGGTATTTTCCCGTAAACCGGGAAAATATTCGGCGTTTTTTTGTTTCTTCCCCCCTCAATAGCGGCCGGAATCTTTCCCCTTCTCAACATACCTATCCCTCGCGGCAGATCCGCCCTTTTTCTCACCTTTTATTTGGAGATACCCGAACCACGTTGTGGTCCGGTTACACTCTGCGGAATACCCTGTGTATCCGCATACTATAAAAGTCCGTATCCGGGGAGGACGCGGATGAACGAACAAGAAGTTATTATAAACAAGACTCTTCTTTCAATTACCGCGGTACTTGTAGCGTTGACCGTGTTCTTCGCCATATGCCAAAGCCCGGTAAATCCGCCTTCCGTCAATTTGAAAAACGTTTGACGAACGCCATGTGGAGGGAAATGTGATAACAAAACAACAGATTATTCTGATTCTTGGGAACGCTGCCCGGGAAATTATCGGCGCAAAAGACGAGCTCACCGCGATTGACGCCAAATTCGGCGACGCGGATCACGGTATAACAATGGAAAAAATAGCAAACGCGATTATTTCCACTTTGGACAGGCACAAAAACGATGCGGCCTCGGGCATTCAAACGCTTTTTGGGGACTGTGCGGATGAAATAATGAAAATCAACGGCGGTTCCGCAGTTCCGCTCTGGAATACCTTTTTTGAAGGGTTCAAAAACGGGACGGACGATACGCGGGAAATATCCATCGAAGGTTTTAAAAAAATGTTTCAGAGCGCGCTTGACGAATTGAGCGGAATAACAAAGGCAAAAGTCGGTGACAAGACGATGATGGACGCGCTCATTCCCGCGGTAGAGGCAATTATCGCGAGTACGGCCGGTGACCTTGCGGGTATAACAAAAGAAGGAGCCGATGCCGCGAAAAAGGGCGCTCAGGAAAGCGCAAACATGGTTTCAAAATTCGGACGTGCCAAAAGTTATAAAGAGCAAACACTTGGCACTCCCGACGCGGGAGCAATGTCGATAATGTATTTTTTTATTGGGTTATCAGGTTGAGCCAACGAGTTCAACCTCGAAATAAATATTCCAGGAGGGAATAATATGGCAATGAAGAAATTCATTAACGATCCGGCGACTCTGACCAAAGAATTGCTGGAAGGGATGGCGCTTGCCAACAGCGACGTTGTCGAGCTGGTCGACGGTAACCTTGTGGTAAGTAAGGCCCTTAATAACGCGAAACGCGTTACCATCGTTACTCTGGGCGGATCGGGGCATGAGCCGGCGCTCAGCGGTTTTGTTGGGGATGGTATGCTCGACATCTCTGTTGTGGGCGATGTTTTCGCGGCACCCAATCCTGAGTTGGTCTTTAAGGCGATCAAATTGGCGGATAAGGGACAGGGTGTTCTCTTCCTTGTTTTAAACCATGCCGGCGATATGCTCACCGGGAACAAGGTGATGCAGCTAGTCGAAAAAGAAGGCCTCAAGGTCAGGAAGGTTGTTACCCAGGAGGATATTTCAAACGCGCCGCGTTCAAACAGCGATGACAGGCGCGGACTTGCCGGTGCGATTCCGCTTTATCATATTGCGGCCGCGGCGGCCAAAGAGGGAAAAACACTTGATGAAGTGGCCGAAATCGCGCAGAAATACGCCGACAGCATGGCGACAATCGCGGTAGCCGCGCGTTGCGCAACGCACCCCGCTACAGGCGCGTCGTTTGGGGATCTTGGCGAAATCGATATGGAAATCGGTATGGGGCAGCACGGCGAAGGCGGCGGCGGCAGGCAGCCGCTCAAAACCGCCAAAGAAACCATCGAGATCATGGCAAACGCCTTGATAAAAGACATTCCCCTTAAGAGCGGGGACAAGGCTTTTGTGATGATAAACGGTTCGGGCGCGACAACGCTGATGGAACAGTTCATTCTTTACAAGGATTGCGTCCATTATCTCGAGGGCCTGGGTATAAAAGTCGTGGCAAACATGGTCGGAGAAATTCTCACCGTACAGGAGCAGGCAGGCTTCCAGTTGAACATAGCAAAATGGGATGACGAAGTGCTTGCGCGCTGGAATACTCCCGCATACACGATAGCGTTCAGGCGGAATTAGCCATGGCAGACGTACAGGGAAATAAAAAAGCAAAGGACTATCATATCGGAACGCCACCGGTTCAACAGGGCTTTTTTGTAAAAGGGGCGGGCAACGGCGATTGGGGGCTTAAAAACCGTCTGTCAAAAATATTCAATCCCGATACGGGAAATACCGTAATGCTCGCCTTTGATCATGGCTACATTATGGGGCCTACATCCGGCCTCGAACGCCTTGATATCGAAATTCCCAAACTCAATCCTTATGTCGATGTTCTTATGGGAACCCGCGGCGCGATACGCACGTCAATTGATCCGGCCTC
Organism: Treponema sp.; assembly: GCA_031259035.1. Classification (GTDB taxonomy): domain Bacteria; phylum Spirochaetota; class Spirochaetia; order Treponematales; family Breznakiellaceae; genus JAIRKH01. Next base: position 2,663 of record JAIRLZ010000093.1, read on the forward strand.
GAGTAAGCCTGTTTGCCTGCGGGCCACCCACGACGACAGCGTGCTGAAAGAGGATATGACGCTTGGATCGGGCTTGGGGCTCGACATCGAGGAAATCATCCGTATGAACGCCCAAATGTACGCCATCCAGACCTTTGTCGGAAGCGATGGAGAACGCGATTCCCTTGAGGTCCTATGCCGCGCGGTTGACGCGGGTTGCAGGTATGGTATTCCTGTTCTTGGCGTAGTAGCCGTCGGAAAGCAAATGGCGCGGACAACGGAATTTTTCCTGTTGGCGACGCGGCTTCTCGCCGAACACGGCGCGCACGCGATAAAAACGTACTACTGTGATGACTTTGAGAAAGTCGCCGCAGCGTGCCCGGTTCCCCTGATTGTCGCCGGCGGGAAAAAGCTACCCGAAGACGAGGCGCTTTCCATGGTCTACAAATCGATGCAATCGGGGGCGCGCGGCGTCGATATGGGACGGAATATTTTTCAAAGCGTATCGCCGGTTGTCATGTGTAAAGCTGTCCGTAAAATTGTCCACGAAGGAATTACGGACAAAGAAGCGTATGAATTCTTTATAGAGGAGACAAAATGAAAAAAGGAAATGTGGTAACTTATTTAGGCGGACCCCTCATTATCGCGATTCTTGCCGCGATAATGCAGGTATTTGACCAACTGCTTGCGGCAAACACTTTCGTGAAACAATTGCTGCCGGGAGGCGGTTCATGGATCGCGTTCCAGGCATGGGCCGTATATTTCCTAGGGGGGTGTACGGTAAAAGGCGGTGTCAGGGGATTCATCAGTTATATGGCTGGTATTTTGGCGTCTATCATCATAATGAATTTCGGCGGTTCGCTGGGCGGTTTTTGGGGAGTCCCTTTTGCCATCCTGATCGTCGTAATTTTCTGCATCAGCCTTGAAAAGTTTGACTGGACCAGCTATGTCCCCGCCTTGTTTATCGGCGCGGGCGCGTATTTCGGCATAATGGGTTATATAGCCGGTTCCGCCGAAGGCGCCCTTAAAGGTAACTTCTGGGCATACGCCGGCATAGAACTGTTCTACTGTCTGTTCGGTCTGATCTGGGGTTGGCTTACCATCAAGATTCGCGGAGCTTACGACGCGAAATTTAATCCACCGGCGGCTTAAAGCGCCGTTTCTGTCTGTTATCGAATTGTTTCACCGGATCGGCGGGAGAATTTAATGACAGACACCAATTTATTTATCAGGAGAGGAACTATGTCTGCAAAATACATGCATGTTGGTATTCCGGTAACGAATAAAAAACCGAATATGGTTTACAACGAAGGCGCGAAATTCTGGATGAGCAAGAGTGTCGATGATTACGATTACAAAATCGAATATCTAAAATTTGAAGAAGGCACGATCTTCCCGGAAATTCTGCACAAGAATCCGCACGTTGCCTATCAGGTTGACGACATGGCAAAATACCTCGAAGAAGCGGACCGTGTGATCGTCGAACCGATGGAGGTCGGCCCAAAGATCCGCATAGCGTTTATCGTCAAGGATGAGACGATATTTGAACTCTATGAGGACAAGAACTAAGGTAAAACTATTCAATCGGGGGCTGCGCTCCCCTACGAAATAGCCCTTTCAGGGCTGTTTCGTAGCTTTTTATTCGAAAGTCTGGTTTAATGAGCAAAGGGCGGCAATCCCCCCCCCAAAAAAAAAGGACTATTCTTGGCAGGTGACTGAATGGGTATAACCATTCAGCCGTCGAACTCACG
>JAIRLZ010000106.1 GCA_031259035.1 Treponema sp.
TGTCGTCCAACGTCATGTCCATGCGGGCAAGCTGCTGTTTTAAGAATTCGCCCGTACCTGAGGCGCATTTGTTGCCCGAAAAATTGTTGATTATCTTGCCGTCCGGATCAAGCGAATACACGATGAGATCTTCGCCGCCCATGCTCACAACGGCGTCCGCCTTCAGATCAAGCTCTTTCAACGCCGCTTCCACACAGAGCGGTTCAAGAGTGCCTGCGGCGTCAAACATGAACCGCCCTTCATTTCCTGTCACCAGCGCCGGAATCCCTTCTTGAATGGCGCCTTCCTTAAAAAGTTTCCGCACGGCCGCGCTGACATCCCCCTCGTGGGGAACCGCCGCGCTCCATACAACATTCTTGCCATCATATAAAACCATTTTAAGGCTGGTTGATCCGATGTTTATACCTAACGATTGCATGGGGGCTAGTGTAGCACACCTGAATGTTTATTGCAAGATCGCGCGGCGCTTCGCCAAAATTGCAACCGAAAAGAGTCCAAGCCTCATAAGCCTCAATGTGTGTTATCGCCGTTTGTTCAGAGGTCTCGCGTAGTGTGAACACGCCCTAGGAGTTTGTTGCGCTTCGCGCCCAAAATCGGAGAAAAGGCGCGTTTTTGCGCGTTTTCTTCCGCTCAAACTCCGTTGAACCAAAGGTTCGCAGCAGCCCATACATCGTGGTTTTCTTGGCTTTTTTAAACGAAAAAACCATGAAAACCTACAAGCAGCGCAACAGGCTGCTAGGGTCTGTTCACACAACTGGAAAACAAAGAACAAACGGCGATAAGACACAAGGCCAGATAGATATACGCGGAATACAGTATGTCCAGCTTGTCATGCCTCGTTCCTATCCTCCGGCATCCCTTTAACCGCCGGAACATCCGCTCCACTTCGTTCCTCTGTTTATATCTCTCTTTGTCATATTCCCAGGGATTCTTCCGCTTCTTCTTGGGCGGCGCCACCGGGCTATGCCCCCGCTCAAAGACCAGCCATCGGGGTTCCCCGTCTTCATACGCCCGGTCCATTAAAAGATATGCCGGCCTGTCCTCTTCCGGCTCTTTTATCCTTCCTATGGCGTCGATCAAAAGGCGTCCGCGGGGGGCGTCACCAGCCCGTCCCCCCGACAACAAAAGGCCAATGGCGCGGGTGTTGTCAGCCGCCATCAGGCGCATCTTCGTGTTAAGACCCCCGCAGGATGTCCCGAGCGCCCGCGGGCCGTTTTTTGTAATGCCCCGGTCCCGTCTGGGTGTACCGTGACTGAGCTTGAATCCAAGGAAACCACGGTTGTCCGTTTGTTCATTATCTGTTCCTTCTGGAGCGCGTAGAAAATCCGTTCCAAGTGTGAACAGACCCTAGTGTTACAGTTATAACGAAACCAAAAAAAACCGCGGACATTTGCCGCCGCAGTCTTCAAAACATGAGCTTCTAATGATGGACGCTGTTGCAATGCGTTTAGCTATGCATGGGGGGGGGGGGGGCTACTTTGCCGCAGTATGCTGCGGATCGAATGCAAGGGCTTTTTCTTGTTCATGCGGCGGCGCTCCTTTTGAATATTGCTGTTCTTTTGAAAGAAAAGCATATACTGTTTATGGCGGACTGTCAACATCTTCTTCGCTGGTTTTCACGGTTTTTCCCGCGCCGCGCCGCCTCAATGAGAGCCTCTCTCCAACGGAGCTAAAGATCTCGCGCATAGCTGAAAGAACCACGCGGAGGCGGCGGATCGCGCTCCGCGTTGATGGAATTGCGAGAGGCTCAGAAGGAAAGTGGCGCGGACTTTGGCCGGCGTTTGCGGGAGACGGAGCGGCATGTGCAAGGGCTTTTGATGTGAGATTGTGTCAAAAGTCTGTCTTGTAGTCTTTAAGAGGTTGGGATTATTACAGAAATAGGCATGATTCTCTATCACCCGATGATGGGCGGGGGAACTGCCTGTGCTGCGATCCCCCCTTGATTTCAGCCTCACTCTTTTTACAGCGCGTCTAGCGGCGCGCCTTCCGCAAGACGCAACTTAAAAAAACGCCCTGTAGGACGCCCTCTACAAGACGCACCTTAAAAAAACACTTGACAAATGGTTGAAGATTTGTTATCCTTAACCCTGCATGGTGGATGTAGCTCAGGGGTAGAGTCCCAGATTGTGGATCTGGTCGTCGCCGGTTCGAACCCGGTCATCCACCCTCTTTTCCCTCTTTTTTTCCTAATGCCGCCGGCGCCGGCGGTTCAATCATCATATCCCCCAACACTTGTCTTGCCAATGCGGTGAAATGCCGGACGCTTACACTTTTGCCTTGCAGGGCGCGGAGATGCTTTGCGGCGGCTTCATCGGAATATGCGTAGAGGGGATACACCTTGAAATTGGCGTAGCCTTTTTCGTAATGGGTGACGAGCGGCAATACGCCCGCGCTTTCAATGGAGATCGCTCCCTCCTGTTTTTTTATTCTTAGCATCAACATGCCGCCGAGCAGGGTGGGGCTTTCCGCCTGGGCGGAAAGAAAATTGCCGAGCGAGTAAACGCAGAATGTCGTGTTGCCCTCTTTTCCGGTGAGGAATACGGCTGGTTCAAGCACGTGGGGGGTGATGGCCTATGATGACGTCCGCTTTATGATCCGCAAGCAGTTGGGCGAGCCGCTCCTGTTCTTTGGTCGGCTGGAGCCGGTATTCCTCGCCCCAGTGCATGGAAACAATGAGCGGATCGCAATTTGGCCGCAACGCGGCAAGGTCTTTTACGATACGCTGGTCGTTGATCAGAGGAACCAGATAGGGCATGGATTTTGGAACGGGAAGCCCATTGGTTCCGTAGGTGTAGGAGAGAAAGCCTATCGTGATGTTGTTTTTTTCGATGATCACCGGGCGTCCCGACGCTTCTTCCGATCTATAAACGCCCAAACAGGCGATTTCCGGGTGGTTGTCCCAGAAATCCATAGTGGCGAAGACGGCTTTTTCGCCCTTGTCCATGATGTGATTCGTCGCGTGGTTCACCACATTGAAGCCGGCTGCGATGAGCGCGTCGCCGACGATTTGGGGCGTGTTGAATTGCGGGTAGCCTGAGTACCCAAAGTCCTTTCCGGCAAGGACGGTCTCCTGATTCACAAACGCAATGTCGGCGTTTTCTATAAGCGGCGCTATCCCTGAATAAAAATCTGACGGATCAACCGGGTCTTGTTTGGTGATGAGCGCGATCATGGGATCGTGGTAAAGGTTGTCGCCCACCGCCGCAATGTCAAGATAGTCCGGTTCTGGAGGCGCGGGAGTCGCGTCAAGGGCGCCTCCTTCGCCATCTGGAACGGGCGGCAAGGCATCGGGCAATCGCTCGATTGGAGCCGGCTCTTCTTCCAGCGGCCTCTCGCCAAGCGGTTTTTGGGTGGCGCATGAGAACGCGAATATAAAGACGCATATCCCTAGAGCCCAACGGGTGAAAAAAGAAAAGCAGGTGGAGCAGCTCATTTTTTGCTTTTTTTGCGCCGCTTTGAAACAGTCCGTGTAATGCATCATGTATCCTCTTTTTATTCGCAGTGGGGTCTAATACCCC
>JAIRLZ010000248.1 GCA_031259035.1 Treponema sp.
AGTTCAATGACCGCGTACTCGATCTGGTTTGACAATCCTTTGAATTGAGAGCTGACGCGGTCGATTTCGCTCTGCAATTCCGCGATGCGCCGCTCCACAGTCATAATTTCCTCAATGGACGCCGCTTTCGCCAAATAGGATTGAAAAGTTTTTAACAATTCCCGCCGCGTATCAAGACGGCTTTCAAGATCGTAATAACGCGCCGTCACGTCTTCGGTTTCTTCTGAATAGGAAAGCGTTTTGCCCATCCGCTTCAAATCCGCAAGGCAGGACGCATATGAAGGCGAGGGGACTCTCAAGCTGTACCGCCGCCTATTTTCATGCGCCACAACCGAAGCGGAATAGGCGTCATACTTGTCCATTATGCCGTTCAATTCCGCCTCCCCGCTTTCCACATCCGCCATGCGGACGCGCAGATTTGCCGTAACAACCAGTTTGCGCCCGCTATCGCGGCCGCCTATGACGGCGCCGCTATAGGCGCCGTCCGGCGCGGCGTCAATTTCTTGAGCGGCGCGTTCCTCCGCCGGCATATCGCGGTATGCCGCCGCCGTGTAATCCTGCGCCGCGCCCGCCGCGCTATCCGCGGCATACGCCGCCATTTTTCTGGAACATCCTCCGGTTATCACTCCGATTGCCGCCGTAAGCGCTATAACCGCGGCAACCGCCGCAACGTTCGCCGCGGCATACGCCGCCGTATTTTTTCTCACTTTATCCTCCAGATTTTTGCGTGTGACCCTCCCGGCGCCGCTATTTTTCGCCGTTTTTCAAAATACGCCGGACGCGCAAAAAATGGGCGCGTCCGCGCGCCCGTGTATCCGCCGTCATGCTCCCGCTACGCCAACACTTGTTTCTTAAAAACCAGCCCGGCGAGCACCCCCGCTGTCTCCGGCGTTTTATCAGCCGGCAGGTCGACCAGCACCGTGTCGCCTTCTTTGACGCCGCCCGCGATGATCGCCTTGGCGAGCGGATTCTCAAGCTCGCTCTGGATCGCCCGCTTCAGGGGACGCGCTCCAAACAGGGGATCGAAGCCGCGATCCGCGAGGAATGTCTTTGCGGCCGGCGTGAGGTTCAGCGTGATCTTCCGCTCAAGCAGGCGGTTTGCAAGCCGGTTGAGTTGTATATCCACGATTTTCGTGATCTCGTTCATGCCAAGCCGTTTGAACACAACGGTCTCGTCAATGCGATTGAGAAACTCAGGTTTGAAGCGTTGCTTCAACAGTTCCATAAGCGCGTCTCTAAGCCCCCCGGCATTCTTCGCCTCCAGAATGACATCCGATCCGAGATTGCTCGTCATAACGATGATCACATTTTTGAAGTCAACCACCCGTCCTTGACCATCGGTCAGGCGTCCGTCGTCCAGAATTTGCAGGAACACGTTGAACACTTCCGGGTGGGCTTTTTCAATCTCGTCAAAAAGCGCCACGCTGTAGGGGCGACGGCGTATGGCCTCGGTCAACTGCCCGCCCTGATCGTAGCCGACATAGCCGGGCGGTGCGCCGATAAGTCGGCTCACCGAGTGCTTTTCGCCGTATTCGCTCATGTCGATGCGGGTGAGCGCCTTCTCGTCGTTAAACAAGAAGTCCGCCAATGTTTTGGCAAGCTCGGTCTTGCCCACGCCTGTTGGCCCCAGAAACAGAAAGGAACCGAGCGGGCGGTTGATGTCCGAAAGTCCGGCCTTGTTTCGCCGTATGGCGTCCGCGACCGCGATCACCGCGTCCTCCTGCCCCACGACCCGCCGGCTCAACACCCGCTCCAATTCCAGATACTTCTGCAATTCTCCTGAAAGCATCTTCGACACAGGTATGCCCGTCCATGACGACACAACGCCGGCTATATCCTCTTCAATCACCTCTTCGCGGAGGAACGCCCGATCCTTCTCATTTTCATTGCCCTGCCGCGCCTCCATTTCCCCGGTCAATGCCGCAAGTTTCTTTTGGGCTTCCGGTATCATGCCGTACTTGATTTCAGCGGCGCGGTTCAGATTGCCGTTCCGCTCCTGCTGGGCTTCTTCTCCTTTGAGTTCCTCGATCCGCCGCTTCAAATCCCGCACTTGCTGGACGTTTTTCTTCTCGCTTTCCCAACGGGCTTTCATGGCGTCCCGTTCAACGGTGATGTCCCCCAGTTCTTTTTCCAGTTTCGAGCGGCGCTGCGCGGAGGCCTCATCCGTTTCCCGCGAAAGCGCCTGCCGCTCAATGGAGAGTTGCAGCAGTTTGCGCTCAAGTTTGTCGAGTTCAGTGGGGCGGCTGTCCAGTTCCATTTTGAGGCGCGACGCGGCTTCATCAACAAGGTCGATGGCTTTGTCCGGCAGAAAGCGGCTTGTGATGTACCGGTCGGACAGAGTCGCCGCCGCGACGAGGGCTTCGTCCCTGATGCGCACCCCGTGATGCACTTCGTACCGCTCCTTGAGGCCGCGAAGAATGGCGACCGTGTCCTCAACCGAAGGCTCCGCCGTGTAAACCTGCTGGAACCTGCGCTCAAGAGCCGCGTCCTTCTCAATGTACTTGCGGTACTCGTCAAGAGTGGTCGCGCCGATACAGCGCAGTTCCCCGCGGGCAAGCGCGGGTTTCAGCAGATTGGAGGCGTCGGTCGCCCCTTCCGCCGCGCCCGCGCCAACAAGCGTGTGCAGTTCGTCAATAAACAGGATTATCCTTCCCTCTGAGGCTTGCACTTCGTGGATCACGGCTTTGAGCCGCTCCTCAAATTCGCCCCGGAATTTCGCGCCCGCGACCAGCGCCCCCAGATCCAGCGCCAGCAGCTTCTTGCCCTTCAACCCCTCCGGCACGTCGCCCGCGACTATGCGCCGCGCAAGCCCTTCCGCAATGGCCGTTTTTCCCACGCCCGGCTCCCCGATAAGCACCGGATTGTTCTTGGTGCGCCGTGAAAGCACCTGCATCACGCGCCGAATCTCCTCGTCCCGCCCGATAACCGGATCGAGCTTTTCCTGACGCGCAAGCGCGGTCAGGTCGCGGCAGTACCTGTCAAGCGCCTGATACTTGTCTTCCGGGCTTTGATCCGTAACGCGGGTGTTGCCGCGCACCGCTTTCAACGCCTCAAGAATGGCGTTTCTGGTGATGCCGGCGCGCGTCAGAAGCTCGCCCGCGTTGGAGCCGCCTTCGCCGCCGCCGCTTGCGCTTATGGCGAGCAGCAGATGCTCGGTTGACACGAACTCATCTTTGAGCGCGTCCGCCTCGGACTCGGCCTTCGCCACAATTTTTCCAGCCGCCGACGAAAGGTACAATTGGGCGGCTTCTCCGTATATTTTCGGACTTTTCTTGACAAGATCGTCCACGTCGGCGATGATCTGCTGGACGTTAGCCCCGATTCGCTCGATGACAGGCGCGGCGACGCCGCCTTCCTGGGTGAGCAGCGCGAGCAAAATATGCTCAATCTCAATCTGCGCATGATCCCCTTTCTGGGCGATGACGGACGCCTCGTTGAGCGCGTCCTGCGCTTTAATGGTAAGTTTATCGTAGTTCATAGGAAAAAGATACAAAAAATGGGAGTGGCTGGCAAGAAAAAACCATGCGCGTCGCGCGGTTTCATACCCCGCCAACTATGGGTTGGTAAAAAATTCGACCTGAAGGCGCAAACAAGTTTGCGGCGGGGTATGACACCCGCGCTTTCCAATGAACCTCCCCGCCCCAAGAGTTAAACTTGACCCATAAAAATTTGAGACAGCAGCGCTCGCTTCCACCGGCGGTGAGGATTCACCATAAAGGGTTATTCCCCTTTTTTCTGTTTTTTCCGGCTGAATTAAAGCAAAAAGCATATCCGGCCC
>JAIRLZ010000297.1 GCA_031259035.1 Treponema sp.
ACCGCAGGTTCGCAACCGCAGGTTCGCAACCGCAGGTTCGCAACCGCAGGTTCGCGTTTTGGAACAAGCTCAGATATTTCACTTCGCTGTTTTTTGAACTGTTGCTATTGCACAGCGGCGTCATTGATGGATTTCGCCAAACGCCGGCTCTTCACCATGTTGTTTATCCACACATTCTCAAAGCACAGCCCTAGTTTTTCACCGGCTCCATAGACAGCTTGTGAAAGAGGACGTTTGTTGATTGCCAGCGCGCTTATGAAGTTTTTCAACTTCGCTTCATTCCTGTCGCTTCCGCGCTTTGTTTTTCGGAACAGCCGCCATCAAGACAAAAAACGCGGCTGGAGCGCGACTTTTGAACAGGTTCTTTAAGAAAGCCTTACTACCCTTTGAATGCCGTTTTATATTGATGGAGAAAATTGTGTTCGCGTAATTCATTGCGGATAAAGAAGTTGCATCGCCCGCTCCACGCCTCTATTTCGGCGGCGGCGCCTCCCTTGTCGTACAAGCCCCGCGCTTCTCAGGCTCTATGGGCAATGGCGGATTCAATGTTTCACGTGAAACATTTTTAGCATGGCGCAAGGCATGGCAATAGAGCGGGCTTCTGAAAACCAGCGGACTTCCTAGACGGGACGCTTTCGCAACAACTCACGCCCAGACGCAGTTGCATCGTCCGCGCCGCGCCTCTATTTCGGCGGCGCCTCCCTTGTCGTACAAGCCCCGCGCTTCTCAGGCTCTATGGCAATGGCGGATTCAATGTTTCACGTGAAACATTTTTAGCATGGCGCAAGGCATGGCAATAGAGCGGCGCTTCTGAAAACCAGCGGACTTCAGGACAGGTTTCTTTTCCGGCGTTTTTCGCGCAGTTCGACGTCTCCCACATACAGTATAGTATATACTGTTCCGAGGCCTCGTTTCCAAGACGATACTGGCAAAAAACGCTGTTTTCTTGAAAAAAGGCGCGTGTGAAATCGGGCGCTTTCAGCATATCAAAGACCGACAGCCCATGTAATTTTATATAACTTTCTTTAAACGTCCAGATTTGGTAAAATCGCGTCAATCGCTCCGCAGAGTCTGCGGCGGAAACGAGGAAATGCCGCTCGGCGGAAGAAAAAGCGCGTTTTGCAATTCCATCCATGTTTTTGCATTCATCCATGAACTGAATGTCGCAGCCAATGCGGAACGCGCCTGACGGAACATACCCAATCGCAACCATATTCATGGAATGTGAAATGCTAAAATCCGCGTGGCGATTGGCAAAGAACGGACGCCCGCCCGCTTCGGTCTTAATTTCGGAAGAGGGATCATGCGAAAAATATTGCGCGTCAATGAGTCGCAGCAACCGGCGCCCTTCATTATGCGGAATATGTGCGCCTGTTTTGGCATGGGGCATATAGGATAGCCCGATAGTCAGAGGGCTGGACCGGCTGCGCTGGCGATTTTTTTTACCCATGCTATACACAATGCGTCCCGTTCCACGCCCCGCTCAAAGGAGGAATCGCCTCCAACACGGCATCCTCAATTTTTTTGCCGCCGGCAGTCCTGCCGAGTTTTCGCTCACGCCGGAATTCGCCGTGAAAATCACTTCCCGCCGTGATGAAAAGCCCCAGTTTATGTCCTAACGCTTCCAATCGCTTGCAATGTCCCAGCTTTGCCGTCGGGTGCCACGCCTCAATGCCGTCAAGCCCCTGTTCCTTCAAAGACGCCAACAACGCGGGAAGCCGCCCCCAAGCGACATATAGAGACATGGGATGCGCCAGCACCGCAATGCCGCCCGCCGCCTTGATAAGACGCGCCGCATCCTGAAAGGCGGGATTTTCCTTCGGCGCATAGAATGGGCGCCCCTTCCCCAAATAACGGTCGAACGCCTGCTTCATATTTTTTACGATTTTATGCTGAATAAGAATTTTCGCAAAGTGCGGACGCCCCACCGAATGGCCGCCGGACTGTTGTACAACATCCTCATAAACAATATACAGGTTTAATTCCTCATTGATGCGCCGGACAATTTCCTTGTTGCGTTTTTCTCGCGTATGCGCAAGCCTCGCGATTGACGCGGAAAAAGCCGCATCCGGCATATGCAGACCAAGTCCCAAAAGATGAAATTCACCCGGTTCCCAATGTATCGCAAATTCAATGCCCGAAATAAACCGTATGCCTAACCGCGTGGCTTCGGAACGCGCCTCATCAAGACCGTCAATCGTATCATGATCCGTCAAAGCGATGGCGGACAACCCAATAGCGCGCGCTTCCGTTATGAGCTGGCTTGGAGTTAAACTGCCGTCTGACGCTGTTGAATGGGTATGGAGATCGATCATGTGCGGGTAGTATACCACTCGCGTCTTAAAAACACAATGAGCCGACGCGCCTCCACGCCGCCGCGCCGTATGCGGCTTTTGCTGGAACATGCCGTAGGAATGAAGCGTATACATTCGCGCATCAGACACACGTCACGTTTTTCTTGAAACGGACGCGATATTTTCAATATTGCCGTTATACACGACCAGCATCTTTTCAATTTCTTCTTTAGACACATTGGATTGTTCAATCATGGTATTGAGGGTCGCTTTAATGCCGTCATATTCCTTAAATGTTGATTCAAGAGAAGCGACATCCCGGTTCACAGAATCAATTAAGGATAATTCCTGCGAATTTGTTGACACAAGATTTTGTATGCGGCTCTTGGCGTTCTCAACTTCGATTTTGACATTTTCCATTTTCACAGAAAGCTCGCGTATGCTTTTTATGAGGGTTTGCATATTCCCCGATATGCTGTCCACCGCATTTTTGGTGGTCGCGGCGTGTTTGCGGATTTCCGACGCCACCACCGCGAAACCCTTGCCCGCCGCGCCCGCACGGGCCGCCTCAATAGCGGCGTTCAGAGCGAGAATGTTGGTTACTTCCGTAACATTGTTGATGGCGGAAAGATTTTCCGCCGCTTTTTTGGCTTCGCCCTGGAGGGCTTCTGTTATGTGAAAGGATTCGTTAAATTCCTTGTCTATGGTGTTGAAGCCCTTGTCAACGCTGCCAATGTCCTTCTGGCTGCCGGTAAAACTTTCCAGAAAGTCGCTGGTGCTTTTTTTGAATGAGGCGGTTTCTTTCTTCATATAATCCGACACCGGACCAAAGCTGTCGTTGAGGTATGTGATGGTAATATTGAGAAGTTCGCTTCGGGAGGTGATCTCGAAAATGAGGGATTTGAGCTTGCTTTCCACATAATGGAAAAGCCGTCTGGTTTTATAGGGGTCAATCTCTCCGTCTTTAAGGGGCTTTCCGAAAAACACCGCCGTGAGGGTCTGATTGTGATGGGTAAAAAGCTCCTCGCCGTATGTGTTAAAGCCTATAAAACTATTTTCGCTGAATATTCGATTGAACTCGTCAATTTTCCGAATCTCTTTGAGTTCCGTATACCTGAACACACAATTAAACAGAAGGCTCCCCTGAATCCCTCCGGGGAGAAAATTTTTCGTCTTCTCAAGGGCTTTTTTTGTATTGCTTATAATATCGCCTCTTCGCAGCAAAAACATTTTTGTACCAGCCTCAATGTAGCAGAAGAACTCCAAGCCTTTCCCATCAACAGCGACGTTGGGACTGCGCACATACACGCTGTCTCCTATCGTAACGCCAAAAGGATTCTTTGCGCATACATCCCCGCTAATTTTATCCACCCCGGAAAGGCCGAGAAGCTTTGCGTAATAAGGGGCGGCGTCCTGCCCGTCAATTTCCCATACTACCCGCCCTTTCCGCGTTTCCGAGCGGGTAACTATAAAACTGGTTGTAGTGGGCTCGCAATGCACATAGTGATCAAAAAAGAAAGGTATCTTCATTTTGAGGATCATCACCACAAGTCCGTCATTGGAAACGCGCTCATCAAGGGCAACGAGTGTTTTGACAAAGGAAAGTTCATCCGCCGCGGCGCCTCCGACAAAGGCTAAGTTGAGTCTCTTCTCCAAGGTGAATTCCTTTATAATTTTTTCACCCATACATAAGCCGTCAAAAAAGATCAGCCCCAGGTATTCATCGGGGCTTGTGATACGGCCTCCCAGTTTACGTTTGAGTTCCTCTATGGCGTTTATGGCTGAACGGGTGGGATTTTCCTTAACCCCGGTCTGGAATGACGTGATAACCTCGGCGACTTCGCTCGAGGAGAGGGACATGGCGACTATCCCCTTTTCTATGGCGCGCTGAGTAGACCAGCCTCCAATCATGGATGCGCCGATACAGATCGCATGGGGAAACGCCTTTTTCAGCGCCTTTTGGGGTTCGTTCTTTTCAAATTCGACGGAAAAGAAATAGATGACTACTTTGATGTCAGGCTGATCTATCTCTTTTACAATACCTTCAATATCAAAACTATTTCTTGACGCGACTTTGATTGCCATAGTTTCCTCCTTAAGGATGCAAAGTGAGGCTGTTCCAAAATGTCAAATTTTGGAACAGCAACCTTAAAATTAAGAGAAAAAGCGGCTGTTTTGCCACTTTTTCCAAGAGCTAGTTCCAAAACTAACCGTGTTTCTGTTTGGCATCCGCCTCGTGACGAGAAAGAATGGCGTTGTTCACTCGTAACTCATCGTTGTTATCTTCTCATATATATTTTGGTTTGTCAATAAGAGTTAGTCCCACAGGAGCGGCGGCCGGCGCGGAGGCTGGCATTTGAAGATGTGAAGCTGATCAAAAAGACCGGCAAAAAATGCGAAGGCGTTCAGTCTAAAAGCCGCCCCTTCAGAGGGCGGTTCATTCCCCTATAATTTCCACCCCGCCCTTCTTTACATGCGCGACAACATCGTACCACACGTTCACCTTGAAACGGGCGAGCCTGCTCATGTCATGCACGGCGTTTCCGGCGTCCGCCTTTGGTACATCCGCATACATACGCGACAACGCGGCTTTGTCTTGTTCTTCCAGATCAAGCGCGTTGTATATGGCGGGAAAGCCATTGTCGTTGTACCATGTATAGATGGGAATCGCGTGTTCCGGCGCAATAACGTCTGAAAAAATGCGATATGGAAAAACCCAGACCGCTTCAGGATCATAGGGCAGAAGCGAGCCGTTCGGCGTTTTAACGGAATCAATGAAAAGCTCGGCGCCTTCAATTTCAATAATCTGAGGGGGCGCGACATCTTTTCCTTGAGAAAAAATCTCCATGTCAACAGCGTCTATGTTGTCAATGATCATCGAATAAAAGCGGAATTCGGCTTTTATGGAGGAATCGTTTCGCTCCAGCAGTCTAAACCGGACAGGAACAAAGGTTTCCCGCAACTCTCTCAGTCGCCGCGTCTTTCCCTCAAGGCGTTTAGCCTGATAGGAAACAATAAACGGAAAGAAGCCGGCGACTCCGCCAATCACGAGCGCAATGACGACAAGGAACATGACAATAACGCTTGCTTTTTTCATAACAATAGCTATAGTATCATAATAGAGGTTGTTATGCCATATATATATTCGCCGGTTCGTCAAATCCTGCGCTCCATGCCGTTCATTCTTTTTTTTATTCTTACGGGTCATATGTATGCGCGTGATATAACTATCATTGTAGAGGACATTGAGCTTGACATGCCGCTTGAAGGGGCGGTTGTCCGCGTGGAAAGCGGCGGTGCCGGTGGCGCCGAAAAAACGACCGATGAAAATGGCTGGGTCGCGCTTGTGGTTCCTGACAACAGGCAGACGCGCTTGCAGATAGCGTACCCCGGATATGAGAACGCGATTTTCATCGCGCCGCCCTCTGGAACAACCTTTACCGTCGGCCTGCGCTTGAGTGGCGGCGCGGGCTTGGAAAACAGGGAACTCGTCATTGAGGCGCAAAAACCCGGCGAAAGCGAAACCAAAACCGGACGCAGCGTGGCGATTTCCGGCGAAGATTTGGCGCGTACCGCTGAAATCGGCGTTATTGAAGATGTTATGACATCGATCAAGCTCCTTCCCGGGGTTGGCTATACGGGCATGTTCAACGCCATGCCTTCGATTCGGGGCGGGGAACCGGGAGATCTGACCGCGGTCTTCGATGGCTTTTACATAGAAAACCCCTATCACTGGGGCGGCGGAGTCTCCATCTTTGACCCGCGCATGGCGCAGAGCGCCCAGCTTTCGCACGGGGTGTTTTCCAGCCGGTATGGGCATACCATATCAGGCTTGCTTGAAATAACCGGGCGCAAGCCGGAGCCGCTTGATGTTGAGCTTGAACTGGGCTTGTCTTCAAGCGCGGCGAACCTCAACGTGTCGTACCCGCTTTTTGGCAAAGGCGGCGTTATGATCATGGGAAAGGCGACCTACTGGGATCCCTTTGTTTCATTGGCGAAACTCGCTGTTGATGAGGTGAACTACATCAAAATAGCCCCGTACATCAGGAGCGCGGCGTTTGGCGCGAATTACCGGTTTACGCAGAATTTTGAAGGGACGATGTTCGGCTTCATAGGCGGCGACGGCGCGGGCGCATACTACAACAACCCGGTTGAATACAATGACATGACGATGCACACGGATTTTGACTTTGAATGGTTTAACCTGCAAGGATTTCTGATTGCAGGGCTTGTATTCAACCCCAAGCCGAGCATGGCGCTGAAAGCGTCCCTCGGCGGCGGTTTCCTGCGGACAAACCTCCACGGCTTTATTGACTACTATTTGACCGTGCCGTATAGCGAATCCTTTTTCTCCGATTTTGGCGGCAAGACGTTTCTCTATCCACCCGGCGTTTCTATAACAAGCGAGACCTACACTGTCGACACTACCATGTTCGCGGACATGGTTGACACTACGGCAAACTACCAGGCGCGGGTGGATTACGACTGGGATGTGGGCAAAGGCTTTCTATTCGCCGCCGGCGTCCAGGGGTTATACACCCGGTACGAATTGGAGGAACACGATCAAGCGATGTTGGAGACATCCGGCGCGTTTCTGACGCCTGTCGCCGGCGCCCCCATTCCCGCATATTACAATATGCCGTACACATACAACAACTCCTCCGCCAATCAAACGCTCACATCATCAGCCTACACCCTTTTGGAATACGCCTCCCCCAAAAAGCGGTTCGGCGGAGAGCTTGGCTTTCGAGTCGATCACCTCCTCTTTGCCGGCAAGGATTTTACGCTGCAAACCCTGCCCACGCTCAACCCCCGCCTCAACCTCGATTGGAACATCGCGCAGAACGCGGGCGTTTTTGACGCCATCACCGCGACCATCGGCTCCGGACTTTTCTCGTCAATAACCGACAACATTTCCAGCATTCAGTCTGGAGACGGCATCGGCGGCTTTGAACTCAAACAAAACCGCTCGTGGACGTCAATCGCGGGAATAAAACTTGATTTTCTGGGTTTCAGCGTCAATCTTGAAGGGTACTACAAGTACGTGTTCGACAGGGCGTATTCCAGGCTTGCGGCGGACAGCGCAAATCAGACCCTCGCCATTGAGCGCGCGTTTGACGGGGAGGGGCGGATATGGGGATTTGATGTCATGCTTCAAAAAACAAGCTCCCGCTATTGGGACGGCTGGATTTCCTATTCGTTCAATTGGGCGCGGTA
>JAIRLZ010000094.1 GCA_031259035.1 Treponema sp.
GACGTAATTCTCCCCGCATTCAATCGCGGCGGCGACATTAGGACATGGCGGCGGAACCCACCGCGAATTCAAAAGATTGACAAACTAGCGCCGGAGTGTTATCCTTATTTTTGGAGGATAAAACTATGGAAAACAGAAAAGTTTTTATCGTGGGATTATTGTTTTTTCTTTTGTATCCTTTTTGGGGATGCGATAACGGAAGCGACGGCGGCGACAATACCGCATTGAAGGTTGTGCCGATAACCCCAAAGGAACTTCAGGAGCCGGAAGACGTCAGCTATGCGGCCCGTTCGGTTGCTAAGGGGGCAAACGACTTTGCCTTTCGGTTGAGCGCGAACCTTGCGGCGCAAACCGGGACGGCAAGAAATATGGTTTGTTCTCCCCTTTCAGTCTGGCTTCCCCTGACGGCGCTGGTCAACGCGGTCGATGTTCAACACAAAGCGGATTTGCTCACGGCGCTGGGAGCACCGGGCATTGAAGACGCGGATATAAACGCCGCCGTCTCCCGTATGTTGTATGATTTGACGCGGCGGCGGGATAAGGAATATAAGGAGGCGGGCTGGATAGAGGACTACAACGAACCCCTTAAAATAGCAAACGCTATCTTTGTTGATCATGGCGTAACAATTAAAGATGATTTCGCGCAGACCTTCATGGACTACTATCGAGGCAGTTCCATAAACGTGGATTTTGCGTCTCCCTCAGCGGTCGCCGAAGTGAACGACTGGGTAGACAAAAACACCAATGGGATGATCCGGAATATAATAGAGCAATTTAATCCCGCAACGGCGGCGGTTCTTGCCAACGCCATTTATTATTTTGACCGGTGGAGCCGGGAATTTGACCCTGACAAAACCAAGGAGGATATATTTTATGCTCCCGGCGGAGAAACAACGGCGCCGTATATGCTGCGGGAGGGAGAGCAAAGCTATTTTGAGGATGAACGGCTGCAAGCCACGTCATTGCGTTTTATGACAAAAGGCGGTCTCTTTATTCTGCTTCCCAAAGACGGAGACGCGGCGGGGCTGCTGGCATCCCTGACAAACGACTATTTTCTCGCTATACAGAACGGTTCAACCCCTGCCGAGGGCAAACTGCTCCTGCCGCGATTTTCCATTGACGGGGGGGATGCGATGAACCTTAGCGATACACTGACAGCTATGGGCATTCCCCTGTTTAAGCCTGGCTCCCTGACCGGGCTGATACAAGATGCGGCGCTACAGCTTTCCAGCGCGATACACAAAGCGGTGATCAAGGTCGATGAAAAAGGCACGACCGCCGCCGCAGTGACAATCCTTATGATGGTGTCATCACCGGGGCCTAACGAACTGCCGAAAATACCTTTTGAAATGATCTGCAACAAACCTTTCGTGTTTATATTATACGACCATACCACTGACGGAGGCAATCAAGTGGTATTCATGGGGATGGTAAATCAGCCGCAATAGTGAGACTTTCCCAAAACGGGCGGAGCGACAGTTTTGGGAAAGCCGCCTTTGAAATTCGCAGTTTTGTCGAACCTTTGGTTCGCAGGCTGAAAACCTAAAAAACCGCAAGAGCCACTGGCTCCAGCCACTGGCTCCAGCCACCGGCTCCAGCCTGTCCCATAGAACCTAATGTTCGCGCCGCGCGCGATAGCGCACAGTCTGGGACAGGTCTTAGTATCAGAAAAATGAGCGAGCCGCTTCAAAGCCTACCCGCATCCGTCCAAACGCTCCGCGAGTAC
Organism: Treponema sp.; assembly: GCA_031259035.1. GTDB lineage: Bacteria > Spirochaetota > Spirochaetia > Treponematales > Breznakiellaceae > JAIRKH01. Next base: position 1,727 of record JAIRLZ010000094.1, read on the forward strand.
GCAACAGAATTTTACGCCATTTGACAGGGGGCGCAAAACAGCCGGAACATCGCGCCTTAAAAGCTGTCCGGTTCAGGCGCGCCGATAAACGTTGGTATATCGTCATAACGCCCTGAATTGTTCCAGTACGTGTAGCCGGGCGCGCCCGCGCTGTTCACGCCTTCAATTTGACGGCGCACATAGTCTTCGTTGTAGTACCTGCGGTCGTAGGACACGTTGAGGTAAAAGGCTTGCGCCCAGGGGCGGATCAGCGCCTGTTTGCGGGCGATAACCGCCGTTCTGCCCGTGCCGATGTAGTAGATGCGGTAGGGTCGCAGTTCCGCGGGCTGCTGGGCGAGAAAGGTCTGCTCAAAATGGCTGGGATAGTACATGGGGCAGATGACATCTACGTATGGGGCGAGGAGTTCGACTTCCTGACCGGTTCTCGCGCCGGTGCGGTACCAGCCGTTAGCCCCGTATATGTCAATGGAAATAGGCGCGGTGATGCGGACGCGGACATGCCGCAAGAACGAGAGGATCGCGCTGTCCTTGTCCATGCCCGAATCTTGCCACCGGTACCGCGCCGCCGCCACGTTGTCGCCGTCAGTGGGAAAGCGGATGTAGTCGAACTGAATTTCGTCAAAGCCCCGATCTTGCAGTTCCTTCGCTATCGCCGTGTTATACTCCCACACCTCCTCGGAATACGGATCCACCCACTCTTCGTCAACATACGCGCGTTCAATGACGTAATCGGAATCGTTTGAGGGAAGGATAAGCGTGTCAGCGTCCGTATTTGCGTCCGCTTTTTTCACCTTGCGGTCGTAATAGCCCCGCCACGGCTTGTTGTTCCACCTGTCCCAGACCGCGTACTTCCCGCCGTCTTTCTTCGCCAATTCGGGGTCTTTGAACGCCACGATGCGAGCGACGGTGTAAACGCCCCGCTCTTTCATGTCCGCAAGAAATGCGTCAAGGTCAACAGGATTGAAGACCCTGCCCTTAGCCGCAATGGACGGATCGTTTGGGGTGAATCTAAGGCGTCCATAGTCGTCCTTCATGTCGATGACCACCATGTTAAGCCCTCGATCCGCAATGAGCGCAAGATGCTTGTCGAGCGCCGCCGCCGCGACCGCCTGATTCACCGGCAGGTACAAACCGGCTTTTCCCGCCGCCGCTTTCACACGCGGATTATATTCCTCGTTCACCAACCATAACTCCGAAAGCCCCGCAACCTGTTCTCCCGCGCTTTTTTGGGCGGCGTTGGCGATAAATATACAATTCGGCGTCCAGGGAACAATGTTTGGGAGCGACTTGATGAAAGCAAGCATATCGGCGCGGGGCGCAAAGACAAGCGGCTGGTTGTTGGACAGGGAGGTCAAATCGGCTTCCATAATGGCGTTGTCCCGCACAAAACGGAATGATCCCGCATTCACCTCAAGAGAGTCGACGACGCCGAAAACGCTTTTGTCCGACCATATCACATCAAAACGCCCGCGCTCCCAGTCAAGCCGGTAAAGCCTGCGCCGAAAGGTTTGAGACGCGAACACCGCTGTCTTTCCATGCACAACGGCCACGGCAATATCGGAAACCTCATCAGGATTGCCGGTTGTCTCGAGTTTTTCAATGCCCGCGTTGATCTCCGTCCATACGGCGCCCCTTTTGTCCGGTTGCAGATAACTCACGCCGTAGACGCTGTGAGAGGCGAAAATCGTCGTTTCGGGCAGTTCCGCCACCGCCACCGCCTTCACGCCGTCTGTTCTGGCGGAAGGGCTGCCCATGCTCTTCCACGATACGCCTTGATCCCGTGAAAAATACACCGCGTCTTTCATAGCGAGCGCCATCATATCGCCGTAACATTCAAAATCTTTAATTTCCTGTACAATAGTAATGAAGGACTTTTTCCCGTCTTCATAGACTTTTATCCGTTTTACGGGCAGCCCGTTGTTTCTCATTTCCCAGTTCTTGCAGTCCGTTGAGAACGCTATGCCGGCGCCGGTGAGGAGCGCCCAATAGTTCTGTCCGCGGATTATTTTCTTGACGGAACCGCCCGTCCACAGCGTCTCAAGCCCGCCGTTTTTGGCGAGCGCGTATAAGCCGCTCTCGGCGCCTATAAGGAGCGGAGCGGCGTACGGAGCGGAGGCTGCCGCTGGAACGCTTTTTTCAGGCGTGGTCTCGGCGTACAGCGTTAAAGGCGGACAAAAGACAAAAAGCAAGAAAAAAACCATACCGTACTATACCTTGAAAAGGGTTCTTTTGCAATAATGATGAAGCGAAAAAGAGCGCGCGCCGCGCAGCCGCTCCATAACATCATTAGCGCGCGCGATAATGGGAAAAGCTTATGTTCCACATTTCCTCGCGGTAAAACTGCTTGAAAAACCGGCGTTTCTCCAAAAGCGTCCGCAAGACGCCTTATTCATACATCCACGTTATTGAGCCTGTCCCAAAACTAATCGATTGTGCGCTAATCTGACCCGGCATAGACGGGGTCACGGTTTTGGGACAGACTTGAGCATCGGCTCTTGCAGTTTTTCAGGCTTTCAGCCTGCGAACCAAAGGTTCGACAAAACTGCGAATTTCAAAGTTGTTTTCCCAAAACTTCAGTTTTGGGAAAGCCTCTATTGACAAAAAAGAAAGTGTCCGCTATAATACATACTGTTTTTATCGTTTTTGTAAATTATTAAACATAGAGGCGACGTATATGTCAAATAGGGTGGCAGACAACCTGACGGAACTGGTGGGAGATACGCCCCTCCTGCGGCCCCACAGGTTTATTAAGCTCGCTGGAATTGAGGGAGCCGACCTTCTCCTTAAACTGGAGTACTTCAACCCCCTCTCCAGCGTGAAGGATCGCATCGCTAAAGCCATGATCGAAGACGCCGAAGCCAAAGGTATTTTGAAGGCCGGTACGGTCATTATTGAGCCAACCTCGGGCAATACGGGGATTGGACTTGCTTTTGTTGCGGCGGCCAAGGGGTACCGCCTCATCCTCACCATGCCCGACACCATGAGCGTTGAGCGGCGGCAATTGCTCTGGTCTTTGGGGGCGGAACTCATACTGACTCCCGGCGTCTTGGGCATGAAGGGGGCGGTGAACAAAGCTCTGGAACTCAACGCCCAGATCAAGGGGAGCATGGTTCTCCAGCAATTCTCCAACCCCGCCAATCCGGAGATTCACCGGAAAACCACAGGGCCTGAACTGTGGGAAGCGACTGGCGGCAAGATCGACATCCTCGTAGCCGGGGTTGGCACCGGCGGAACCATCACCGGGTCGGCGGCATTCCTTAAAGAGAAGAAGGCTGATGTAAAGGCGGTGGCGGTGGAACCAGACGCATCGCCGGTACTGTCGGGAGGCAAACCGGGTTCCCATCAGATACAGGGCATTGGAGCGGGCTTTGTGCCTGACGTACTCGACATTTCGATTATTGACGAGATATTCCGGGTGCGGAATGAAGAAGCGGTGGACACCGCCAGAGCGCTCGCCCGGGAGGAAGGGCTTTTGGTGGGGATATCATCGGGAGCAGCCGCCTTTGCCGCGGCGAAGATCGCTTCCAGAGCCGAAAACAAAGGCAAGACCATCGCGGCCATTCTTCCCGATACCGGAGAACGCTACCTTTCGACGCCGCTGTGGAATGACATTCCCAAAACAAAAAGCCCCATTTGGTACTAAAGGAGGTGCAAACGTTGAGCGCTATTGTTGACAGACCCCGGTATACATGCGCATTGGGAGGCGCGCTCGCCCTGATGAGGGCTATGAACCGGACTATTCCCATTGCCCATGCCGGCGCGGGCTGCGCGTACAATTACTACATAGGCGGCAACGCCGGCGCGGGTTATTTGGGCGGCGGTTACTGCGGCGCGGTTTCCACGCCTTCCACCAATGTGACGGAAAAAGAAATCATCTTCGGCGGAGAGAGCCGCCTTGAAGAGCAGATACGCGCTACGGCGGAACTCATTGACGGCGATCTCTACATTGTCATCTCCGGCTGCCAAGTTGAAATGATAGGCGATGACATATGCGCGGCGGTCGACGCTATTGAAGGACTCCCCGCGCCGGTACTGGCGGCGCAGACACCGAGTTTCAAGGGCAATTCCCAGCATGGCTACGATCTGCTGCTGGAAACGCTCGTACGAAAATACATTGTCAAAACCAACGCCAGGCGCAAAAAGGCGGTTAATATTTTCGGAATCATCCCGGGAAACGATCCTTTTTACAAAGGCAACCTGAAAGAGATCAAGCGGGTTCTCTCCCTTATCGGCGTTGACGCCAACACTTTTATCGGCGAAAGGGAGACCCTTGACAATTTCCGCAACGCCGGAAGCGCCGAACTCAACATCGCGCTTTCCGATGTGTACGCTCCCCTTTCGGCGGAGGCGTTTAAGGAAGTTCATGGAATTCCTTATATACGGGAACAGTTTCCCATCGGTTTTTTCCAGACTGAACGGTTCCTGCGCAATGTGGGCGAGGCTCTTGCGATAGACGAGGCGGTTGTCACTAAGGCCGTCAAGGCGGAAGAAGAAATCTACTTTGATTATTTTGAACGCATCGCCGACATCTATAATGACGTTGAACTCCAGCGTTACGGAGTTGTGGCGGCTGATTCCAATTACGCTCCGGCAATTTCCCAATTTATTTCCGATGAACTGGGTTGGATTCCCCACCTTACCATGGTGACGGACCCTGTCACCGAAGAAAACAAAGCCGCCCTGGACAGGCGTTTTAAAAAGTACCTTTCGGGACTTGAACCCAAGGTTTATTACGATACAAACGCCTCAGCCCTTCGGCATTACCTTGCCGGCAACTGGGAACCGAACCGCAATCACCTCTATTACGAACCTTTTTCTCCGGCGGTGATATTCGGCGGCGTGTATGAGCGGGATTACGCCGAAGAATTGGGCGTTCCCCTGCTTTCAATTTCGTTTCCCTTGACAAACAGGGTTGTGTTTAACAAAACCTACGCGGGTTTTAACGGCGGACTCGCCCTGGCAGAAGACAGTTTCAGCCTGCTGGTGGCGGCGCGATAGTGGGCGCGATAAAAGAGGAAGATGCGGATGGCAATGAACATAGAACGGGCGGCGCCGCCCAGGGAAGACAGGCTCCAAGCGGGAACCGCCTATTGCGGAACCTGCGCGGATTTGCGGGAACGGCTGGGACGCAAGGACGGCGGCTGTTTTAACCAAGCCAACCGGAGTTTTGGGCAGAGTTTCGGCTGCCAATTTACTCTGAGTCTGGCAATGCTCAACACGTTGCGGAATACGGTGGTGATTGTTCATGGACCTATAGGCTGCGGCTTTTGGTCTGTTGGCGGCGTTGGCGCGACGAGAGCCATGAAACGCCTGCGAGATTCCACCCAGAGAAGCACGGTACAGATTTCCACCAACTTTGACGAAAGCGACGTAATTTCCGGGGGCGAAAAGAAACTGCGAGAGGCGGTGATCTATGCTGACAGGGAATTCCGGCCAGAAGCCATTGTGGTTACATCCACCTGCGTTCCCGCTCTCATCGGCGACGATGTGGACACTATCCTCGACGGCCTCCAAAAGGACGTTTCGGCGGACTTGGTGTCGGTGAACTGCGAAGGGTTCAAAACAAAAGTCATGGCGACCGCCTATGACGCGGTGTACAACGGAATACTCAAGAATTTATCAAAGAAAAAAATTGAACGGGAAAGCCTCGTGGTTCCCGACAAACTGGACGACATACTCTGGAATTACACCAACGCCCATACGGTCAACGTGTTTAACGTTGGCTCCATGGGGCGGTCAGACGAGCTTGAGCTTGCCCGGCTTCTCAACGCCCTTGAACTTAAAGTCAATTTTATTCCCTGTTTCGCGTCTCCCAAGGATTTCCGCAAGGTCCTTGACGCCGCCCTTAATGTAAGCGTCTGCGGGACCCATGATGATTATTACGTCAAGCGTATTTCGGAAGAATACGGCGTCCCCTATATCATCGACACCATGCCCATTGGGAGAAAAGGAACCGGACGGTGGCTTATGAAAATAGCGGAACATTTCCACATTGAGGAACAGGCGGAGCTTTTAATTGAAAAAGAAGACGCGGCGCTCAACGAAGCCTTGCGCCCATACCGGAAGGCGCTCAAAGGAAAGCGGGCGTATATTTCGGGAGGCGAAATGCGCATATTCGTCTCCGCCGAACTCGTAAAGGATTTGGGACTTGAAATCGCGGGATTTAAAAGCCACCATATTGATCGCTTCGTTGAACCTGTCCTTGATGACGCGCCCATTTCCGGGGACACGTACATCGACATCGCATCCCAGCATCCCTTTGAACAGGCTAACCTGCTTCGTAAAATAAAGCCTGACGTACTTTTAATGCACACCGGAGGCGGCAATGTTACGGCGAAGCACGGGCTTCCGGTGTTGCCCCTGTTTAATCCCGGCTTTAATTACATGGGATATTCAGGCGCGTTTGAGGTCGCGTACCGGCTTAAACGGATTTTATCAAACAGCCAGTACAATAAAAACATCCAAAAATACCGCCCCCTTCCGTACCGGGAATCGTGGTATGAAAAAGATGTGGGAGCATATATTAAGGAGTGATCCGATTATGCTAGCAGCCTGTTGCGCTTGTAGGTTTTTATGGTTTTTTCGTTGAAAAAAGCCATAAAAACCCCGATAAAGGGGGCTGCGAGAAAACTTCGTTTTCTTGGCAGTTTGCAAGGTAAAAAATCGCCTTTTCAGGCGATTTCTGGAGGTTTTATGCGTGAAGCGCAACAAACTGCTAGTGGGAACCGGCGCATGTCAGAGAAGCGGCAACATCAATTTTCCTTGAATACATGCGCCGCTGGTTGAGACGGAGTGTTAGGAGCGCCGCCTTCCCGCAACGCTCAGACTGCTTCCGCCGCCTGAGCTATGGTTTCCGCGTACGTCGGGTGAGCGAACACACTGTTCCTGATTTGCGCGGCGGTTATTCCGGCGTTGATGCATTGCACCGCCCAGGCTATGATGTCCGTCGCATGGCTGCACATGATCTGGGCGCCGACAAGCGCCTTCGTTTCCGCATGAAACACCAATTTGACAAAGCTCCGCTCCTGGTTTTCAATAACCGCTCTGCCATTGCCGCCAAACACGCCCTTGCCGGCAACCACCGGAATGCCGCGCTCCTTCGCTTCGCTGGCGGCAAGTCCCGCGCAGGCGATTTCAGGCGCGGTATACACGCATGAGGGAATCGCTCCGAGAGGGGCCGGCGTCTTGCCTATGATATGGTCAACGATGCGTTCGGCCTGAGCCGTTGCGGTATGCGCAAGCTGGACGCCGGCGCTCATGCCAAAGGCGGAGCCCCACGCTATATCGCCGGCGGCGTAAACGCCGGGAACGTTTGTCATGCCCACTTCATTGACACGGATATAGCCCCGTTCGGTCAACGCAACGGCGCCGGAAAAATCCGGCGAAAATAGTCCGGCTGGCTCCGGCTTCCGCCCGGCCGCAACGAGGACCGCGTTTGACGCGATAGATTGAGGCGGCGTTTCCGGCGCGTCGGAATTTTTTCTAAAAAAGCAGGACAAGCCCCCTCCCCTCCCCGCCTCTGTTTTCTCAAGCCGTTCAACCAGCGCGTTCGTAATGATGTTCACTCCGCGTTTTTTAAGGATCATGGTGATGGTTTGACTTATCTCCCTGTCCATGTTGGCTAACACACGCGGCAGCGCTTCAATGACAGCGACCTCTCCGCCGAAATTGTTGTAAATGCTGGCGAATTCCATGCCGATGACCCCGCCGCCAATGATAGTCAGCTTGGGGAAGCAGCTTTCAAACAACCGTCCGTTGTCGCTGAGCAGATCATCGCTCGTAAAAACGCCGTCAAGATCGCAGCCCGCAACCGGGATGAGCACCGGTTTAGTACCCGTCGCAATGAGGATGCGCTGTGCGCGGACAATTGTACATTCTCCGTCATCACCGGCGATTGAAACCGTCTTGTCTTCATCACCGGCGCTCTCAATTCGCGCGTTCCCCCGTTCAAGCGTTACGCCGCATTTCTCGATAAACGCGATCTGATTCACGCGGATGGCATTGACGACTTCCAATGCGCGCCGCTGAACCTCCGTAGAATCAAACGAGACGGCGCCGTCATGCAACGCGGCGGCGTGAACGCCAAACAGCGCGGCTTCAGCCGCTTTGCGGCGAAGCGAAGAACTGTATAGCAACGCTTTTGTCGGAATGCAGCCGCGGTTCAGACAGGCGCCGCCTACTAAAGCCTTCTCAACAAGGCAAACCGAAAGTCCGGCTTTTCGCGCCTTTATTGAAGCCGCATACCCCGCAGGACCGGAACCAATAACAAGAAGATCGAATTCCATTGACTGTCTCCTATCTGTCTCTAAAAATCAAATCAACAACATCATCGCAGCAGGCAAGCCGCGAGGGGCTGCCCGCAAAATGCGCCTTGAACGCTTCAAGAACCGCGGTACGGGTAAAACCTGCCCCTTTGAGACACGGCGCAAGCTCAAGGATAAACGCCTCATCCATGGCGTCCGAGAACACCGCCGCCTCCGTAATGACGTTGCGCTCCACATTAAGCGCGACTTCGACTCCACCCCAGGGAAACCGCCCTGAAGACGCGCTGGCGAACGGCGGATTCTTGCCGTATTTCCACGCGGGATCGGCGAATTGCTTTTCCAAACAACTTAGGCGGCGTTCAAGGCGTTCCAAAAATACGGCGCGATTTGGCGAGCGCGGCGCGTTTGGATCATGTGACGCGCCGAAAAAATTATCCGCCGCCGAATCAAGAGTCAAACGCTCGCTCCGCCTCCCATACACCGCGTCAAACGCCTCAACAAGCGCCGTTTTCAAAGTTGGAATGGTCAAGTCCGGAGCGCATTCGGTCAGATTGATGATGCGTTGTCTGACGGACTCGACGCTTTTCGTCTTGATTTTGTCCTGTGAAACGGAAAGGTATGCTGAAGCCGCGCTCATATCGGCGTTCACCAGCAAGGTTCCGTGGTGGAAGGCGTTTTTGCCCGATTGGTAATACGCATTGCCGGAAAATTTCCGTCCGTCCGTTTCAAGATCATTTCGTCCGTTCTTCCGCGCTTTAACGCCGGCATTTCGCACAGCCTGTAGAATCACATCGGTCTGCTTGTCGAGATTGTAGTCGTCTTTTGGAACCAGAAACGTGAAGTTCAGATTGCCCATGTCGTGAAACACCGCGCCGCCGCCGGAAAGCCGCCGGGCGAGGAAGCCGCCGTCACGCTCCACATCTTCGACGCGGCATTCTGTCCATGCGTTCTGAGTCCGTCCGATGACGACGGTGCGCCGATTCTGCCACAAATACAGCCCCGCTGTATCTGTGGGAAGCGTTTCAAGCAACAACGCCTCAAGCGCAATGTTTTTATACGGGTTTGTCTCTTCAGTCATAAAAAAATAAGTTGTGTTGATCATAGGGTTATCATACCCTCTTTGCGTGATTGTGCGAAGGGGGCTAAGCCAATGTGGAAACCAGAAGCGTGACGTTCAGGCGCCGCTCTGCGCATGGCGCCTTGGCGGTTATTTTAGAGCGTCTCGCAATACGTAAAAGATGACTGACACAACATCATAAACGCAAGCCTTTTGAGCCTGTTCCAAAACTAACCCGAACCGCAGGTTCGCAACCGCAGGTTCGCAACCGCAGGTTCGCGTTTTGGAACAGGCTCTATCATCCACCGTTTCCGATACAACCATGTTATGTGCCATTTTGCCTAAAATTTGTTGAAAAATTGTTAAAAACAAACAGTAATGGATTGAATATAATGAAGAAATAATGTATAAAAACATCCATGGAAATCTTTTTACAATATTGGGGCGGAGCCGGTTATTTTCTGGCTAAAGTTTTACTTGTCCGTGCGGAATTTGTCGAAAAAGATAGAAATTTACGTCTTGTTGGATGGTTTGTTTATTTACTGGGTTTGCCCGCATGGGTTATTCTTTTGGCAAGCAGACAAAACTGGATCGCGGCCGCAATTGAAACAGCCGGAGTTCCCGCAATAATACTTGGCATTGTAATGGCATGGAAACAAAATGATAATCCAAATAAAATTATTGATTGGGGCATTAGGATATTTACGTGTTTAATGATACTATTTGGCGTTTCATATAGCATTTATACATTTAATGGAATAAGAACGTTTCCTCAAATATTGGAAATAATAATTATATTTGGCTATCTTGCAAGTAATTATTTGCTTGCCAAACGGAATCCATTTGCATGGCTTATGTTTATGACAGGGCTTATAAGCATGAGTATTTTAATGTATATACAGGACAAACCAATATTAAGCATACAGCAATTAATTTCATTAATATAGTCGTTTTACTTTACAATACCGAGAATAAATAGTATAATATAACGCATGGCATACAATGTAGCATTTAGAAAGCGTGTAATTGAATATAAAGACGCGGGGCATACATTTCAGG
>JAIRLZ010000212.1 GCA_031259035.1 Treponema sp.
ACAGAAGCGCCCTCTCTTGTCCGATGCCGCCCGTACCGCCTATAACAAGCGCGTGCTTGCCTGAAAACGGTTTTCGCTCCGTGTTTCCAACGCCGCCGTCCAAGTCTTGAAAAAATTTCATTTTTCCCGCAACACCTCTTTTCTATTTACGGATTTTACAGTATATTGGACTTGTTTAACAACCCGGTTGATTGTTAAACAAGTCGTGCAGTTTTTCAGGCTAAAGCTGGCTTTAGCCTGAAAAACTGCGTTTTTTTAATGGTTGTTGTTTGGAAAGCTCAATTTCCAAACAATTTTTTTCGGAATATACATGCGGAATTTTTTTTTATTTCTATTTCTTTTAGTTGTTTTTGTATTGGCATCCGTGAAAGGGTTCCCGGCGGAGACCGTCACTATTCAATCCCGCGCCGCCGTGCTTATGGACGCGGAAACCGGCTCTCTGCTTTTCACTAAAAACAAAGACGACCCAATACCCCCGGCGTCGCTCACAAAACTTATGACCATACATATCGCGTTGTCTGATGTGGCGAACGGCGATATTAGTTTTGACGACATGATGAGACCTCCTAAAGAAAGCTGGGCTGTGAACCAGCCGCTTGGCTCAAGCCTCATGTTTCTGGCGGACGGGCAGAACGTCTCCTTGAAAGAATTGCTTTTAGGGCTTGCGATCCCATCCGGAAACGACGCCGCTGTTGCGGTGGCACTGAGATGCGCGCCATCCGTAAAGGAATTTGTGGAACGAATGAACAAAGAAGCCGAAGCACTCGGACTTTCTCATACGGTGTTTGTCGAACCTTCCGGCATTTCTGAATACAATATGACAACAGCGTATGATTACGCCATTTTTTGCAAATTTTACATCAAAACGCACCCTGAAACGCTCGAAACGCTTCATTCTGTCGGCGAATTCTCCTATCCAAAGCCCGAAAATGTCCCGGCAACCTATCGCGCAAGATCGGAAACCATTACGCAGAAAAACCGGAACGCCTTGCTTGGTTTTCTTGGCGTTGACGGACTAAAGACCGGCTATATTAATGAATCCGGTTATAATATAGCGCTTGCCGCCAAACAAAACGAAACCCGCCTCATCGCTGTCATCCTCGGCGCTCCGGCTACTGACGGCGGCGACAAGGTGCGCGACGCTGACGGCAGGAGGCTGCTTGAATGGGGTTTTTCCCATTACAAGACATTATATCCGGTTGTCAAAGAACTTCAACCCATCAGGGTGTGGAAGTCAAAGCGGCGATACGCTTCTCTTGCCATAGAGGAATTGTTGCCGTTTACCGCGCGGATCGAACGGGGAAACGAACTGCGTTTTGAAACGGAACTACAGGATGTCGTTGTCGCGCCGCGCGCAAAAGGCGATAGGGTAGGGGAGCTTGTTTTGTATGACAGTATCGGAGAACTCAGGCGCATCCCGCTTCTCATTGCGGAAGATATTGAACGCGGTAGCTTCTGGACGCGGCTTCTGGACACCATACGGCTCTTTTTCAGGAATTTGCGAAAAAGAAGAGGGTAGCCGTATGGACACCATACGGCTCTTTTTCAGGAATTTAGGAAAAAGAAGCGCGTGAAGCTACCGTCCAAGCCAAGCGTCCGCGGCCAACTGAGCGGCGTTGTCCGCCAAGACGAATGGATCGGCAAAGCCGCGGACTTTCTTGCCGGCGGCGATCAGAAGAGTCGCCGCGGTACAAGCGCACGTATAGGCGTCAAAGGCGCTGTTGCCGACGGCGGCGCCGGCGTTTGTTTGCATACGCTTCGCACTCGCGCCGCGCCACACGCGCCCCGCAATGCCGGCGCACAAGCCGGCAAGGAGGTCGCCTGAACCGCCCGCGCCGAGTACAGGCGTCATGCCGTCGACAACGCCGATTCTGCCGTCTTCAGCCGCAATAAACATGACATGACTTTTAAAGAGAACGACCGCTTTCTTCTCACGCGCCGTTTTTTTGAGAATAGGAATCGTATTGGCGAGGATTTCTTCTTTCGACGCCCCTGAAAAAGCGGAAAATTCTCCCGCATGGGGCGTGAGAATAGTTTTGCCATTGAATTGCGCCGTCATATGCGCGAGATGGATGGCGTCAGCGTCCAATACGAGCGGGACGTCCTGTTCAATCGCTTTCTGCAACGCCGGAAGCCGTTTGGGGTCTCTGCCCCAGCCCGGACCCACAAGCAGCGCATCTGGGGAAAAGCGCGTTTCAACGGAAGGAAGCGCGACCATGACGCTTCCCGACGAAGAAGCCACAATGGGGTAAATGTCCTCATCAACCAGCAAGCGGATGAGTCCGGCGCCGGAAGCCTCCGCGCCCCGCGCCGCAATACGGGCGGCACCGGTGGCGCCTATTGATCCAGCATATATCTCAATGACGCCGCGGCTGTACTTGTAGGCGTCCGGTTGTATCATCGGGATTTTCCGGTTTTCTGTCTCCCAATCAAGCAGTTCCGCTTCCGCGTAAGCGTCCATCAGCGTTTGTGGAAAAATTCCATCAACGCTGATGATCCTGCCCGCAAAAGGACGAGCGGCGGGCGTGTAAAGACATAGTTTCAGCGGTTCTATGGCAAGCGTCGCATCCGCCCTGACGATGGGCATGGTGTCATTCCAGCCGTCAAAATTGCCCGAAGGCATATCAATGGATATTTTTCTTGCGTTTTTTATTCCATTGATGACATGCGCCATTTCCGCGGCTTGGTTTTTTATTTCGCCCTCCAAGCCTGAACCGGTTATGCCATCAAGGATGATGTCGAAATTTTCAAGTTTTTCTCTATATTGAGAAAGGGGCAGGGCGGCGTCCCACACCAGAAAAGGGACATTCATTTTAGCAAGGGATATGAACGCTTGCGAATGAGGCGTTTGCGGACATGAAACATCCGGCTTTTTTTTGAGGATCAGAAGCGCGTCATCCGCCTTGTCCCGCAAGATGAGCGACCTCACCATCGACATAGCGTCCGCGCCGTTGTTTCCGGAGCCGGCAAAAACGGCGATTTTGGGTTTCCTCTGAAATAACGCCGGAAAAGCGTGGACAAGACGAGAAGCGGCTGTACGCCCAGCCGCTTCAACAAGCGTGAAAGCGTTCAAGCCCCATGATAAAGAGGCTTCTTTGTCAAGTCGAGCCGCCGCCTTAGCGGAAACCAAAGTCTTGCCACTCATCGTCTTCAAAAAATTTATCCGTTCTCCACCATACCAGCTTGACATCCCAATCGCTTATCAGCATTGCGGATAAAATGCCCTCTCGTGATAAATGAAAGGCGTTGAACTGCAATTCATTCATGTCAACGCTGACGGAGCCTTGATGTTGGACGCCGTTTGATTCCCGCGTATCCAGAATTAAAAGAGCGTACCCGCTTTCTTCGGGGAAATATAAAAACACCCGTTCATCTTCCGCGATCCCCAAAAGCGTATAAGGAATTTTTATGACAACTTTGCGGTTGTTTTCCATATATGCGGACTCGTAAAGCGGCGTTTCGATATTTTTTTCATAAATTCCATCTTCAACGCGCATCACCCAGATAACGGAACTATCGCTTTCATTTCCCGTGCGCGTATTGGTGGAATCATCAAACGTATCACGATAATAATCTACTTTTATATAGAGCTTTCTGGCGTCTGGGGCTGCGGCTATACTGTCCAATGACGCAAAAACCACATCTTTGCGGTCCGTTGGAATGGGGACGGAGCCGTTTTTTATCTTTATGAGATACAGCAAAACGCCGTCCGTATCAAACCAATAGATATTCCACCCCGTAGGAAGCCTGCACACAACGGCTAGATCGTCGTTCACGGAAGCGTACAGCCCCTCTATCCGTGGAAACGGACTCCCCCCTATGCCTTCCTGCCCAAGATACTCAAGAAACCTGCCGTCTGCGTCAAAATGAAGCGCCACACTATCCAACAACGCCTTGCTCTCCGGATCAAAACCACGCCGCTCATTCGGTATGAGGTCTTCAACGTAAATATGTTTTTGCGTATCAATCGCGATTCTTCCCGGCTTTTGAAAAGGATAGGTAAAAGCCCACCGGGTTACGCTTTCACCATCCAGTTTCGGTTTGAGCGTCAAAGGCTGAGGGTTTGTCTCGTCATTGTAGATCATGGTCAAGATGTCGCCGTAGGAATTGAACCGCGTCACCTTCTGCCCTTCAGTGTCGGAAATATAGAAAATGCCTTCGCTCATACAAAGTCCGCCTCCGCCTCCGCCTCCGTCTTGATTGTAGAAGGCGATTTGATCCTCAAGACGTCCGATTTGCAGGGTAAAGAGATTTTCTCTTGTAATGGCTTCAACTTGCTTTTCAACGCATCCGCTTGGCAAGAACGCATAAAAGGCGCAGAGAATAATAAAATAGATTTTTATATTATAAAAAGAACTCGGTTTCATAAGATTTGCATAAAATAAAAAATTCTAAAAACTCACGTCTTTAGAATATCCTCTTTTTAAGGCAGAGCCGCGGCGTACTTATCGCTATATTCAAGCGGCTGTAATCTATGCCTTGCCCCCCCCCCCCCCAATCGACTCGTAGATAGCTCTGTATTTTTTCCCCATCTTTTCAACTGAGTACTCACTCTCCGCAATCTCCCTGCTTTTCCTCGCCATGACGAGCGTTTTCTCCCGCTTTTCAAGCATCTCCGACAACAACGCCACCGCTTCATTCGCGTCGTTGTATACAAAGCCGTTTTCTCCGGCGATCACAAGATCGCGGTTGCCGTACACATCGCTTGCGAGCAAGGCGCATCCCGAAGCCATCGCCTCAATCATCCCATAAGGCAAACCTTCCCATTTGGAAGTGGAAAGGTATATCAAACACCGGTCGAGGTACCCGTTGACTGTGTTTTTATCCTTCCAACCCGTCACCGTAATATTGGGTGAGACCAGCGCGGAGCAGAGGGGGCCGTCTCCAACCCAGTAGAAACGCACTCCAGACAAGGATGACGCTATTGTATTGAACAACTCCGGGTTTTTTTGAACGCTCGCAATGCCCGTGAACATAACGAACGTCTCTTCTTCGGGATTCTGCAACGCGGCGAATTTTTCTTCCACAGAACTGGCGATGGGAACCCCATTAGGCACAACGAGCACTTGATCCGCCATGCTTTTATACAATTCCGCTTCGGAACGCCCGCACGCGACTATTATTCCTCCGAATTTTCCGCCCAGTTTCTCAAGAAACCGGTAAAACCATCTGCTGAAAAACCCTACATCCGTACGGACGAAAGACGCCCCATGCGGCGTGTAAATCACCTTTTTTATGCCCAGCATTTTGCACGCCACCCTGCCTAAAAAGCCGGCTTTCGACGAGTGCAAATGGACGACGGCGTCAGTGTCTTTGTAAGGGGCGAGTATTTTTATAAGCGATTTCAAAGCGAGAAAATCGCGCCTAAAGCTTACTTCTCTTTGGACATCCGCCCAATTTATAAAAACAACCCCCTGCGGAAATTTTCTTTTAACGCTTTCAATATCCTCAACCCACAATCGGGAGCCATGCACCACAACATAATTCATACCAGGCAATTGCTGTATTATATTTATAACGGCAGTGACAACGCCAGAAGCGAATGGTTCAAGGACGTGAATGACGGTCATTTCACTATTGATCCTTATCCGCCGTCATTTTGTCAAGCGTGATAGTGGCAAGTGTTTTATATTCGCCGGGAAGCAATTCCGCATCCGGTTCATCGTAACGGGCGAGCAGGGCGTTTAACCCCTGCCGCGCGGCGTCATATCTTTTTTGCTTGTAATAGATAAACGCAATTTCATATTCCGCGCCGCATACACTGTCGATCTGTGTTGGGAATCTGTCTATTACGGCTTGATAATACTGGATCGCCAGATCGTATTTGTTCTTATCCGAAGCTTCCTGCCCTAACTGGATAAGTTTGTCAGGCGTTGTTCCTTCAGGTATCTCCACGGGTCCGGACACGCATGAGATGAGCTGACAAAGGAAAAAGAAGCTTATAATATTTCTCATGTTTATAATTCTACCGCATATTAAACAAAATGTCAATGTATGGTACGATAATAAAAGGAGTTTTTATGACAGATATAACGGAATACGACTGCTGGTTTCAAAAGCGCGGATCTCTGGAAGGCGCTGGAAACACAATCAGTTTTCTTGAAAATGTGGCGTACGAGGAAAAGGGGAAGATTGTAGAAAACGCGGCGGAGGAACTGCGGCTCGCTCTGTCCCACTGTTTCGGCGTCGCTCAAAAAAGCCGAAAAACGGATAAAAATGCGGACGAGAAGCGCATTTTGCTCGGAACCATCAAGCATCTTAACGCAAAATACGACTTTTCTCTTCCAAAACAGAATAGCGAGGGTTTTATCATCCGGTCTGTAGGTTCGAGGATAGTCATTGGAGGGGCTGACGAACAGGGCGTTCTCTACGGCGTATACCGGTTTGTCCGCTTGATTGCCCTGAACCAGTTTGTTTTCGGCGTTGACGTCGCGGACGCGCCGGTTTCAACACTGCGCATGATCAACCATTGGGACAACCTTGACGGCAGCGTAGAACGCGGGTATGCGGGACGATCTCTCTTTTTCAACGGCAATCGCGTCGAATTCGATCCTGTCCGCTTGAGGAATTACGCCCGGCTTTTGGCTTCTGTGGGCGTCAACCGGATTTCAATCAACAATGTAAATGTGCGCGGCGCGGCGAAGGAATTGATCAGCGAGAAATTTTTGCCGAATATCGCGGAGATTGCGGATATTTTCAGGCCATTCGGCGTGCGGCTTATGCTCAGCATTAACTTCGGCGCTCCTCGCGCTGAAATAGGAACCGCGGATCCGCTTGACGCAGGGGTCGCCGCATGGTGGAAAAACAGGGCGGCTGTCATCTACTATTATATCCCGGATTTGGCGGGATTTCTGGTCAAAGCCGATTCCGAATACGAGTCCGGTCCCTTTCAGTATGGGAGAAACCACGCGGAAGGCGCGAATATGCTTGCGAAAGCGCTCGCGCCGCACAACGGAGAGGTCGTCTGGCGATGTTTTGTGTACAACTGCGTACAAGATTGGCGGGACGCCGCCATTGACCGCGCCCGCGCCGCTTTTGACAATTTCAAACCCCTTGACGGACAGTTTGATGATAACGTCATCCTGCAAATAAAGCATGGACCCTACGATTTTCAGGTGCGGGAGCCTGTGTCCCCGCTGTTCGGCGCGCTTGAAAAGACCCGGTACGCCATGGAGCTGCAAATAACCCAGGAATATACGGGTCAACAAATAGATATATGCTTTCTGCCGTGGATGTGGAGCGATGTGATGAAATTCGACACTGGATACGGGGGCGCTGCGGAAAATGGAAGGATCCGCTCGCTTCTTGCAAGCGGACGCATTGGCGGGCTTGCCGCTGTGGGGAATACGGGGCTTGACGGCAACTGGACGGGGCATACTCTGGCTCAGGCGAATCTTTTTGGCTACGGACGCCTTGCGTGGAACCCGTCTCTATCCCCGCATGAAATCGCGGATGAGTGGAGCCGGCTGACGTTTCCTGGCGATGAGAGCGTCAGCCGGAGCGTCGCGAAAATCCTCCTTGATTCATACCCAACGTACCAGAAATACAACGCTCCTTTCGGCGTTTGCTTCATGGTGGAATCCGGCCATCATTACGGACCAAACATTGAGGCGTATGAATTCTCAAAATGGGGCACCTACCACCGGGCTGACTACAAGGCTATTGGCGTAGACAGAACCCCCGCAGGCTCTGGTTACACGGAGCAATACGCGCCTAAAAACGCCGCGATGTTCGCGGACCCGGCGGCGTGTCCCGAAGAACTTTTGCTTTTTTTCCACCGGATTCCCTATGATTATGTAATGAAAAACGGGAAAACATTGCTCCAGAATATCTATGACACTCACTTTGAAGGGTATGATGAAGTGAAGATCATGCTTGACACCTGGGTTGGGTTGAAAGACAAGCTCAATGACGCTGTTTTTGAGAGCGTGAAGGCGCGTATGGAGCGGCAGCTTGAAAACGCCCGCCAGTGGCGTGATGTCATCAACACGTATTTTTTCAGACACACCGGCATTGGAGACGAGAAAGGGAGGAAAATTTATCCGTGAATTGCCGGCGCTATATTAATCCTCTTGATTTTGGGAAACAGCTTTTGGGCGTCGAGAAGCCCGTCCGCTATGTAGGAGGCGAATACGGCAGGCTTGCCCGAAAGAGCGCGGCTTTGCAAACGGTCATCGCCTTTCCCGATCTGTATGAAATCGGCATGTCCAACCAGGCGCTCCGCATCATATACAACCGCCTGAACAGCATTGACGATGTTTCCTGCGACCGCGCCTTTATGCCCGCGCCGGATTTCAGGGAGTTTCTCAAGCGCGGCGCGATTCCGCTGTACGGCTTGGACACCGGCGTCGCGTTGGGGGATGTTGACGTACTTATGTTTACGCTCGGGTATGAGCTTGGCATAACCAACGTACTTGCGATGCTTGAGCTTGCGGGCGTCCCGATCCACGCGGACGAACGAAAAAAAAACGACTCGGTTCCCATAGTCATTATGGGCGGTCCCTGCGTGTCAAACCCTTTGCCATACGCCCGTTTTATTGACGCTTTCTGGATCGGCGAGGCGGAAGCCGGTTTCTTTGAACTTATGGAGCGGCTTGCCGCGCTCAAAATGGCGGGAGCGGGAAAAGCGGCGGCGCTTGAATTGGCGGCTTCCCACCATTCGGTGTGGACTGGTGAAGACGGGCGCGCGCCGGCGCGCCGCGCTGTTGACGCCGGTTTTTCACGGAGAGAGGCGGGCGCCGCGGTTTTTCCCATTCCGAACATGAAAGTCGTTCAACATCATGGAGCGGTGGAGATCATGCGCGGCTGTCCAAACGGGTGCCGGTTCTGCCACGCGGGATATTGGTACAGGCCCATGCGGCAAAAACCGGCGGAAATTGTTGAGAAAGAAGCCGCCGCCTTTATCAAAGAGGGCGGGTACCATGAAATAAGCCTTTCTTCCCTTTCGTCAGGCGATTACAACGGGCTTGAGGCTCTTATTGACAGGCTCAACGCCGTTCACGCTCGGGATCACATCTCGTTTCAGCTTCCGTCGCTGCGCGTATCGACATTTTCCTTGCCGCTTCTGGATAAAATCTCCACAGTGAGGAAGAGCGGACTCACGTTTGCCATAGAAACGCCTGTAGATTCGTGGCAAATGATGATAAATAAAGATGTTTCACGGGAAAATGTCGTCAACATCCTCCTTGAGGCAAAGAAAAAGGGGTGGCGCGGCGCAAAATTTTACTTTATGATCGGGCTGCCGGTCAACATGGCGATGGAAGGCGGCGGAGAAGGGGCGCATTGCGCGGCGCATTGCGCTGATGAAGAAGTTGAAATAGTTGCTTTTACGCTTGAAGTCGCCCGTAGAACCAATATGCATTTTAATGTCAATGTTGGAACCTTCATTCCCAAACCGCACACCCCTTTTCAATGGGCGAAACAGCTTGATGAAGCGACAAGCCGCCGAAAGCTTGAATTTATACGGAACAAACTGCAACCATTGGGACATAAGGTCGGCGTACAGGATGCGTTCATTTCTGTACTAGAAGGGGTTTTGAGCCGGGGCGATGACCGGGTGGGGGAGGTTATTGAGGACGCTTTTAATAGGGGCTGCCTCCTTGATGCGTGGAGCGAATATCTCAATAAAGATGCGTGGCGCGCCACGCTTGAAGATCACAAAGCGCTCGTTGAGGAAATTTTCGAAGGAAAAGATGTCGGAGCCGAGCGGAG
This sequence comes from Treponema sp., assembly GCA_031259035.1. Lineage (GTDB taxonomy): Bacteria > Spirochaetota > Spirochaetia > Treponematales > Breznakiellaceae > JAIRKH01. The sequence goes on from JAIRLZ010000212.1 coordinate 9,712, forward strand.
CGACGCGCTTCCGTGGCAAAACATCGGCGCGGGAATGGCAAAAGGCTATCTAAGCAGAGAAATGAGCCGTTCAAAAATGAGAGAATTTACATCAATATGTATTGAAAAATGTAATTCATTGTGTGGAAATTGTAATAAAGAGCATGGTATAGTAAAAAATATAATACATGATGATAAATTACTTTATGAAAGCCAATCTGACGGGCGTCCGCAAAACAGCGCGCATGAGCGTCCTTCATGGCGGATTGTTTTCAGCTTTTCTAAAAAAGAAGAGGCTGTGTTCTATTCGCATCTGTCCCTCATGGAAATATTTTACATGGCGTTTTTGCGCGCGGGCATCCCCGTCCAATACTCACGGGGGTTTAATCCGCTGCCAAAACTGGAAATAGCCGCTCCATTGTCCATTGGCATCGCCGGAAACGGAGAAATCGCCTCAATTGACACGCGGGATTTTTTCGATTCTTCCATATTCGTCGATCACATGAATCGCAAACTCCCAAAAGGTCTCCGCATCGCGGACGCGATTGCCATTCTTATCCCGATTGGGGAGAAAAAACGCTCTTTATCCTCGTTGTTATGGGGTTATGAGTATAAAAACAACGAAGTCATTGATGTCGTACCGGCTTGCGATGAAAAAGAATACCGGCGGGGGCGGGTAGGGGAAGCGCCGGCATATGGCTTGGAGCGGCTGTCGGTGTTGGCAAAAGACATCTGCGGCGCGGAAACGGGCAAATGCTACTTTGAGGTATACAAGGCGTTGTACCCCGCCGCTTGCGGCACTGAAAGTGGCGTTGACAAGACCCCGCAACCATGATAAACTGGCCTCATATGAAAGCGTATAGTAAAGAGAGCCAGAATGAAGCGCCCTCTGATTTTGCCAAACCCGCTCGGTTCTGGGGCGTGATGGGTTTGCGCGCGTTTTTTGTACGCTGTCCGTATACCGGCTTCATTGTTGGCTTTGAGCGAAGCGTCTGCGGCCGATTGTCTTGTCATACAGGAAAAAATTGATGAAAGTAGACAGAATATACATTATCAATAGTAAAAGGTTGGGGTGAGGTTGGCATTGGCATTTCGATATGTTTGGAACTTAGGGGAACTATTCTTGCGCCATAGACGTAGAACTTGCGGAGTTTTCTGTTTATTTCCATTGGGGGTTTAATACCCCGCCCCTTGGGGCGGTTAGACCTGGGGGTGCGGGGGAATTGTTCCCCCGCATACGCAAAGATTTCAAGGAGAAATATTCAATACCCCGCCGCTTGCGGCGGGGATTATTTATTTCTCTCACCATCAGATCGCGTCAGCCCAAAGTAATGCGCTTTTCCCAAAACTGTCGCTCCGCGCGTTTTGGGAAAGGCTTTAAGGAACTGTTCAGAAATAACATGACCGTTTGGTCATGTTATTTCCTAATTGCGCAAGCAATTAAAACAAAATGCCGCGCATTTTGTTTCTGAACAGTTCCTAATTTTACCGGCGCGACGCGAGATGTGCGCTCCAGCGACGGACGCGGGTGATTTCCCCGCAGCATAGAAACGGCGCCCGGTATGCCGCCAATGGGCGCCGGGCGATGGTTTCGTTGTTTTTCAACCATTGAATTGATCGTATCCACCGCGGCGGCGGGACACACAACCACGCCTATTTACCGGAGCCGCTCCTCTCCGCCCCACCCTTTTGTTTTTGCGCGGCGATACGCTGTCTTTTTTATCTTTTCCGTCTTTTTTACAAAAATTACGCTTCACAAACTTGGAGAAATATGTATAATTAAAGTATGCTGAAAGAAGATTCGTTCGTGGACGACAGGATAGCTTTGCAATCACTCATAAGCAGGATACCGGCTCAAAAAAGAAAAGTGATTCTTGCGCTTTTGGCAATCGCTGGTTTTGTACTCATTGTCGCTTTTCTGGCGGGTGGCGTCGCCTATGGGGGAAGGTCTTTCATGCCTATTTCGCGCATTGACGTGACTGAAATCCTCAATATGGAGCGGGCCGACATTTTGGCGAGAGCCGGAATTGAAAACCAGACGTACTGGACGATTAATAAAACACAAATTACAACGAATCTGCTTGGTATCGCGGCTATAAAAGATGCTGCTGTTGAGAAACATTTTCCCGACAGGCTTGTCATTACGCTTGAAGCGCGGAAACCCGCCGCTATAGTCATGTCGCGCGTCGGCGAGGCCGGGATTCTTCAATATGTCGATGAAACAGGCAAAGTGTTTGAGAAAGGCAGGAGCGTTTCTTCCGCCCATCTTCCGCTCATTACGGACGTCAATATGCAGAACCCCTATGCAGGCGCCCAATTCCATTCTTCTGTTACGTCCCTATTGAGAACACTATCGAACATCTCACCGGTCTTGCTCAGTCATATATCTGAAATCGAAATCAATTGGATAACAACCGGAGGCCGGCTTGATTTATACGACCTGATCGTGTATCCTCGCTTGTCTTCCATCAGGGTTCGCATGAACGCGGATATTGATGACGCCTATATCCGCAGGATGTTGCTTGCCGTCAAAACGCTGGAGGAATACCCGCGGTATACCACGGATGAAATTGACTATCGCTCTAATGATCCGGTATTTATTCCCAAAGGAGGATCCCGCTAATGGCGAATGATAATTTTGTTTTAGGTTTGGACATCGGTACAACTAAAACATGCGCCATGATTGGCGAGCCTAATGAGCGGGGTCACGTTGAGATTATCGGCGTGGGAATATGCCCCTCAACCGGGCTGAGAAAAGGGGTTGTGGTAAATATAGAGGCGACCGTTCAATCAATACGGAATGCGGTTGACGCCGCTGAATTGATGAGCGGGCATGAAGTGCGGATGTGTTGGCCCGGCATCGGCGGGAATCACATTGAAGGCATTAATTCTCGCGGGGTGGTCGGGGTTACCGGAAGGAATAAAGACAACAAAAATTTGAAGGAAATCGCGCAGAGTGATATAGATCGCGTCATAGACGCCGCAAAAGCCGTGGCAATCCCGATGGACAGGCGCATTTTACAGGTCATTCCCCAGAGCTTTATCGTTGATGATCAAAAAGGCATCCGCGATCCGCTCAACATGATTGGCGTGCGTCTTGAGTCTGAGGTGCATCTTATCACCTGCTCCGTCACCAGCGAGCAAAATCTCATCAAATGCGTCAATGGCGCGAAGCTCGTGGCGAATGAAGTTGTGTTGCAGACGCTCGCCGCAGGCAGATCGGCGCTTACACCGGAAGAAATGGAGATGGGTGTGGCGCTCATTGATTTAGGCGGCGGCACCACTGACGTCTTGGTCTATTTGGACGGCGTGCCTTTCTCCAACGCCTCAATACCGGTGGGGAGTACGCTTATCACAAGCGATATTTCAAAAGTGAAGGCCGTTTCTTACGAAATAGCGGAGAAACTCAAGATAGAGGACGGTTGTTGCTGGGAAGGCGTCATGGACACCGACACGGATATTCCGGTGCCTGGCGTCGGCGGAAGGCCTCCGATGCTCATACCGCGTTCTCAGATTCTAGCCATCATACGTCCCAGAATGGAAGAAATTTTTATGATGGTGAAGGAGAAACTCGACAAGATTTACTATAGATCGCTTGGAGCCGGGGTGGTGCTTACCGGTGGCGGCGCTCTTTTGGCGGGAGCCGCCGAACTTGCGGCGCATATCTTTAAGGCGCCGGTGCGCATAGGGATCCCTCTTCCCATCGCTGGTCTTGCCGGCGAGTACCGCAGCCCTATTTTTTCAACAGCCGTCGGACTGCTTCTTTTAGGATTTGAGCGCGAACGACAGTTTTACATACCGGCGAGTCCGGAATCGGATGTACATGCTCCACGTCCGGCGCGTGAAAAGAGAACCTCGTCCGAACCTTCCATCATCCACAAGTTTTTCGAATGGCTTGGAAATGATTTTGTGTAAAATATGGTTAATATGTCGGCTTGCGGTAAAACCCTCTTGATACTAATCGAAAAAGACTCTATAATAGGGAAAAATGGGGAGGGGGTGTATGAATGTCGAAGTGCTTGATGAGAAAGTCTTAAATCCAACACCTGCTTATATTAAAGTGATCGGCACAGGAGGAGGAGGTTCCAATGCGGTCAACCGTATGATCGAATGCGGACTTCACGGGGTGGAATTTATCGTCGCCAACACCGACGTCCAGGACTTGAACAAATGCAAGGCGAATATCAAGGTGCAGATTGGATCAAAGCTGACCAAGGGGCTTGGGGCGGGCGGAAAGCCTGAAATCGGAGAAAAAGCCGCAAATGAGGATAGGGAAAAGATAGCCGACGTCTTGCGCGGGGCGAATCTGGTTTTTGTAACTGCGGGTATGGGGGGCGGCACCGGTACGGGTTCGGCTCCGGTTATCGCGCAGATTGGACGGGAGGTGGGGGCGCTCACCGTTGGCGTGGTGACAAAACCCTTCGATTTTGAGGGGCGCCATCGGATGCATCTCGCCGAAGAAGGCATTGTCAAACTGAGGCAAGCGGTTGATACGCTCGTTGTAATACCCAACCAGCATCTGTTGAGCATCGTGGGAAGGAACACTCCCATTATAGAAGCCTTTCTCAAGGCGGACGACGTGCTTCGTCAGGCGGTGCAGGGTATTTCCGACATCATTACCGGAACCGGGCTTATCAATGTTGATTTTGCGGATTTTGAAACCACCATCAAGGAACAGGGCGAGGCTTTGATGGGTATAGGGTACGGCGTCGGCGACAACCGCGTCGCGGACGCGACGTCATCGGCCATTGACAACCCTTTGCTTGAAGACACTTCCATTGAAGGCGCGACTCGAATTCTGGTTAATGTTACCGGCGACAAAAACTTCGCCCTAACCGAACTTGACGAAGCGGTCAGGATCATCACGGCTAACGCCGATCCGGACGCCATTATCATCGCTGGCGCGAGTCAGGACTTGACGCTGGACAATCAGTTGCGGGTGACGGTTATTGCGACAGGGTTTCAGAAAAATAAGGAACAAAAGACCGAAAAACCAGGCGGAAACGCCGGGGTAAAGAAAAGTGGAGATTTCATCAAATCTGATGAATGGGGGGACATTCTTGGAGGCGGCAAGCATTCATCTGGCGGCGGTTCTCCAGGCAGGCCCAACATCTTTACCGAAGACGAGCTTGAGAAACCGGCTATCCTACGGAAACAAATGGGCGGTATGTAACGTTCGCTGAGTCAGGGCTTGTAAGCCTCTTTTCAAATTTCTAAAATTTTCATTTAAAAACCCCGAATAATTGAAAGATTTCGAAGGGTAGAAATTTGCAAAGCATACTGGAAAAATACCGGACAAGACTCGTCGCAATGGAACGCCACTCCGCGCTTACCGCTTCAACGTATGAGTCAGAGATTCAAATTTTTTTGCAATGGCTTGACAGCGAGTCTCTTGACATATCCCACATCCATGCGGTGGATCTGAGCGCATATCTTGAAAAAAGGCGCTCAGTCAACAATATAGACGGGCGCACCGCCGCGAAAGTCATTTCGGTTTTGCGTTCTTTTTTTCGCTTTTTGATTGATGAGAACGTCAGAACCGACAATCCGGCTGATATTCTTGAAATGCCGAAACGTCCGGAACATCTGCCGGCGGTGTTGAGCAAGGAAACGGTTGACCGTATGCTTGAGTTGGTCGATACGAAAACGCCGTTCGGCATTCGCAACCGGACCATCTACGAGTTTATCTATTCATCAGGGTTGCGTATTTCCGAGACGGTTTCCCTTAACTGCAATGACATAGCGCCGGAAGGCATTGTGAAAGTGCTTGGCAAGGGCGGAAAGGAGCGGCTGGTGGTGTTCGGCGAGCAGGCTAAGGCGTGGCTCAAACGGTATCTTGACGAAGCGCGTCCCAAACTGACCGGAAAGAAGCCCTCGAAAGCCCTTTTTTTAAGCAAAAATGGCAAAAGGCTTTCAAGAAAGGGCATATGGAAGAATTACGCGCTGATTGCGGAGATTGCGGGCATTAGTTCCAAACTGCATACGTTGCGGCATACCTTTGCGACTGAGCTGTTGGCTGGCGGCGCCGATCTGCGGAGTGTGCAGGAGCTTTTGGGCCACGCGGATTTAACCACAACGCAGATTTACACGCACGTGAATTCCCGTCTTAAAGAGAGTCACAAGCAATTTTTGCCAAAATTAAAGGAATGGAAAAAGTAAGGAGGCGGAATGAAAAAAGAAACCATTATAGGCGTCATGGTGATCGCCGTCATCGCTCTGCTTGTCATCGGCGGCGCCACGTTGCGAAAAATATTGGCCCGTTCCCAGGAAGCGGAGAGGATAGCCGATATAAGCAACAGCAAAAACGCGCAAACTATTGACGATCTCAAAAGAACCATCGCCGCATATGAAAACCAACTGGAGCAGTTTATCAAGGCAAGCGCAAAATCCGGAACGTATTGGAAAATACTCGCCGCCCGGTTGCAGGACAAAAATCAGCATGGCGAAGCATTGGAAGCCCTGCAAAACGCCATCCAATACAATCCCGAAGATACGGCTCTCTTTTACATGACCGGCGTTTCCGCTGGCGTCATGGCGAAATCGGAGTTGGATTTT
>JAIRLZ010000268.1 GCA_031259035.1 Treponema sp.
GCATTTTTATATGGCTCGCCGCGGTACCCAAACCCCACTTTAAATGGTACCATTAATCCCCCCCCCCCCCCCATTCCCCTGCGGCCATAACGTCATTGCCATCCAGCGCGTGATGCCCGCGGGATTCGAGTTCTTTTTTCACAGCCGATCCGATAAAGCCCCGGCTTCCTGAAACAACGATATTCATACTATAAAGCCTCCACTTTTTATACGAGATGCGCTTCCATTCGCTCAAACGGCGGAAGGTCCAAATCTTTTTGGGAGATTACCAGACGCTCAACGCCGCCTATTTCATCAATGGGATAGTTTATGCCGATTGTTTTATCGTTCCATAAAAATCCGTTCGGCGCGCTTGGATCGTATATCCCCTCAGACTTCACCGAAACCAAAGAATCCGTCAAGCGCAGGGAACCATTCGCGCATCCTTTCGGCACCAATAAACACATGCCATCTTCCGCCGACAACCTAAACCCCTCCCATTTCTTGTAGGTGGGTGAATGCGGACGCAGGTCCGTCACCGCGTTAAAAACCGCCCCTTCCAGTACGCTGAAAAGCCTGATTTGCGGTTTTCTCACTTGCAGCCGGTTTCCGGTGAGCGATCCCTTGGCGCGTTTCAAAAAATAAGTCTCGGTCGGCTGAAAATGTATCCCGCAGGCGGCGAACTCATACATCGAATAATCTTTCACCAGCCCGCCCCGCTCATCAAAGGCTCCGAAGGATTTGAACAACAGCGCGCCTTCTATCTTTGTCTTTTCAAATGCAAACTGCCCCATGGTTACCAATCAAACTCCAATTCAATTATTTCCGGACCGCCGCTGTTTTCATGCAAATCGTTGGAATATTTCACCCCATACGCGCCCGCCACCGCTTTATAATCGGGAGCGTGATACCCGCTGTCTTCGGTGCTGACAAAATAATGGGATGAAAAATTTCTGTCCTGAAACATCGCTATTTGCCCCAGCCTATGGTTGTTTAACAGCGCTATGGTCACCGGTATGTTATGATGGGCTATGTAATTCAATTCTTGAATGTTCATCTGCATACACCCGTCGCCCGTAATGCAATACACCGGCTTTCCCGTCGCATAGTACGCTCCTATCGCGGCCGGAAACGCAAATCCCATCGCCCCTAAACCGGCGGTAAGGAGGATGCGATTAGCCCGCGCCCGCTCCCGGAGCTCCAAAGCCCTCGCAAGGAGGGCTTTGGAGCGCCCGCTCCCGCAGGTACACACGGCGTCCCGCGGCAATTTGCCCAAGAAATCCGCCACAGGACGCGCTATCCTTGACCCCGCTTCATTTTTTTGCGTCAATCGTATGCCTTCACATACGCCCCGCCAGCCCTCGAAATCATTATAGGCTTTTTCCGCTCCCAACCGCGCCAGCAACAGCCGTACATCGCAGACAACATGCCGCTCACGCTCTTTCACTTTTCTCGTCAATTCATCTTCGTCTATATCCACCCTCACGATCTCCGCGTTCGGCGCGAAATCGCGGTTTCCTTCGGCTATCGTACGATTTGACAGCCGCGAACCCAACGCTATCACCACATCGGCGCGGTTCGTCATTTCCACGGCTCCGCCGCCGGCAAGGTTGCCGATAAACCCTTGATAATACGGGCTTTCCGTATACAGGTCTTGCGCGGGCAACGACGTTACAAACGGCGCTTTCGCCGCGTCTATAAACGCCTTGAACTCCTCAATCGCATGAGCCTGCCGGATTCCCGCGCCCGCTATGACGAGCGGCCTCACTCCCGCGTTGATCGCCGCGACAACATCCCGCGCCGCTTTTTCCATCACTCCCGCGTCAAAACGGTCATAATACCGTTGTAAAACATCCGCTTCTTTCGCCCGCTCCACGCCGCGCTCCGTAATTTCCGTCCGCGATATATCAACCGGTATGTCCAGCAGCACGGGGCCTTTCCTGCCGCTCACCGCCGTCTGCCACGCCTGTTCCAGTTCATACGGCAGATCATCCGCCGTCAACACCGTTTTCGCGTATTTCGTTATTGACTTTACGATTGCTATAGCATCTATTTCCTGCACGCCGATCTGCCGGATTTTCGATCCTCCCTTAAACTGGGACGTATGCACCTGCGCGGTGATAAAAATAACAGGAATCGAATCCAACCATGCGTCCGCTATCCCCGACACCGCGTTTGTCGCGCCAGGCCCCTGCATTACCAGGCACACCGCCGGCTTCTCCGAGGCTAAACTATAGCCGCACGCCGCGTACGCGGACGCCTGCTCATGGTAATTCAAATGCGCCGCTATTTCTCCCCGCCGCTTGCGAAGCGCCTCCAAGAAGAACCCCAACGTCGATCCGGGATAGCAAAATACGTCGCGTATTCCTTGCCGGATGATGTAATCTATCATATATTCTGACACTGTCATAGCTTCACTCCTCTCCTATGTTAGCATGTCGCAGGATTTTAACTACTAGGGCCTGTTCACACTCCGCCATTCCCGGCGAACAGCCGCTACACCGCCGCCGCGTCCTTTTTATTAAATTGCCGCGCGATTTCCAGCGCCCGCTCTATCGCGGCGTCCATATCGTAATATTTATAATCCGCCAAGCGCCCCGCCAACGCCAACTGCGGTATGCCGTCAATCATCAGGCGGTATTTTTCATATAATTTTTTGTTGCCACAGGTTAATATCGGGTAATACGGTTCCATCCCCTTTCCGGCTTGCAGAGGATATTCAACCGCTATTGACGTCACTCCCGGCGCGTACTGGCTCAACAACTTTTTATACTCCACGATCCGTGTATACCCTTTCGCATTCGGGTACGCGACGCATAGGCCGGGCTGGTAACTTTCCGTATATTCCGTCCGCCAGTCAAACGCCAGCGATCTATACGGCAGCTTTCCTAATTTATAACCAGCCAGTTCGTCTATCGCGCCCGTCCAGAGAATGGTCGCGTTTTGCGGCAAGGGCTTGCCGTCCCATAGAGCGGCGTTATTGTCAAAATCAATCTTTAAATGATCCAGCGCGTCCGTATTCAACGCAATATCTATATTCTGATGGCGCAACATGCGTTCAAACACTTTGGCGAATCCCTCTTTAGGCACGCGCTGATATTTCACTTTCACCAATTCCGTTCCGTAATTCAGCAGCATCGGAACGCGGTTAATTACGGACGCATCCAACTGTTCGGGGTCGACGCCCCATTGTTTTGACGTATACGGACGGAAGTCCAATTCAAATAAAATGTCAGCGAACTCAATTATATCTTTGTCACTTGAAGCATATAATTCGCTGATTGTAACTCTATCCCGGCCCGGGAATTCTTTTAATAAAATTTCTTTCAATTCCGCCGCTTTATCTTTATATAAAACGCCGGACGCGCCAGCCCCCCCCCCCCCCCCGTACAGCGTATCGATAACGGAAAAATTAAACGGATATACAACCGGTTCAATAAAAGAATTTTCAAACGGATGGTTATGATGCAGAACGCCCGCCAATGGATCGGAACTGAAATCCACGCGGCTCGGATTGTCTCTTACGCGCCAATCCCCGAAATCTTTCACCACATCCCACACATCCTCGCTGCCGGTATGAAACAAATGCACCCCATACCGCTGAACCAGAATGCCGTTTTCATCAACCTCGTCAAACATGTTGCCGGCGATATGGCGGCGTCTTTCAAGAATCAAGCATTTTTTATTTTGTTCAGCCATTTTTCTGGCGACAACCGAGCCGACAAAACCGCAGCCGACGATCACATAGTCGTAATTATGAATGTCTATTGGCTGAACCTGTTCCAAAGCCTCACGGCGTGAGGCTCCCGCCGACCGCATCAGGGCCGGCGGGGGGGGGGGGGGGTAGCTCATCAGGGCCGGCGGGGGTATCTCATCAGGGCGGGCGGCGTAAGGCGCTGGGTTTTGGAACAGGCTCGGTTTATTCATTTTTAGTCTTCCACGCTCATCTTAAACCGCGCGACCGCTTCACGGAGAGAAATTTGAGGGCGCCATCCAAGCGCGCTTAGGCGCGCAGCGCTTAGGCGCGCAGCGCTTAGGCGCTTAATCTTCGGCGCGCCCTGATCTTCCAATCTTTCGGATCCCTGTATTTTCACGGCGATATGTTTCTCCTTGAAAACTTCTTGCGCCGTCCGCGCGAACTCCTTCATCGTATACACCAAACCGGAGCCTATGTTGTAGGGCTTCAACACATCTCCAGACAATAAAACGTAAAACAACCCCGCGACCAAATCCGTAAAATACAAGAATTCCCGTTTCGCGGTTCCGTCCGATTGTATGACAATATCCTCGCCCCTTAACGCCGCGGACAAAAAATCCGCGAGCGCGGACCCTTTGTCAAGCCTCGCGCCGGGTCCAAAAGAATTGGGAAACCGCGCTATCTTCACCGGCAACGCGCATTCGATGTTATACGCCAGCCCCATCGTTTCGCAGATGCGTTTTGATTCGCCGTAGATTGATCGTACCGTCAACGGGTCCATATACCCATAATCGCTTTCGCCAACGCCGTCTTCTTTCAGCGGATCCCCGTAAACCGCCGCTGACGAAGTGAGTAAAATGACCGGTCCCGCCGCCGCCGACGCCGTTTCTTTTGCATATTCAAACATGTTGCGCAGCCCGAAATAAGCCGTATCAAGCACCTTTACAGGCATGCCGGTGTAAAACTTCGGTCCGGCTATCCCCGCCCCATGAACGATATAATCCACCGCTTCCACACCGGCGACGGCGCGCAGATCTTCCGCGTCAATCGGCTCTAAAATATCATGAATGTATATTTTCAGATGAGAATCGCCCGCATAGCCGGCGTACATCGCCCTCGCTTTCTCAAGATTCCTCGCCACGCAGATTACGGCGCAATTCAAACCGCGCTCGCGGTTCAACTCAAGCAGAACGTACGCAAAATACGCCAGAAAGCCTGACGTGCCGCCTGTCACCAGCACGGTCTTGCCGCGGAACGCCTCCCATTTGTCATCAAGCCCATAGTTATGAATAATGCTGTGAACGTCTTCAATTACCACCTTTTTCACCGCGCCCATCCTTCTCTTCAAAATTAATGCGTTTCCTTTCCACCACTTTTTGCTTTTCGATTTGAGACGCCATCTTTCTGATATTAAGAATGTACTCCCCGACAATTCCCAAAAAAAACAATTGGAATCCGCACAGGAGGGAGATTAAGACATACATTGTCGCAAATCCGGTGGGAAATGACCTCCAACTTGTCAATTTACGGATAAATACATACAACCCATACATAAGGCTCGCCGCTGATATAAAAAAACCGGCGAAAGTGCAAATCCTGATAAGCGCCGTTGAAAACGAGGTGACCCTGTCAGCCGCCGCCGCATAGTACTGCATGAATTTAAAACCCGACGTCTTTTTCTGCTCGCGCACTTTGTACGGTATTTTAGCAATCCTGGCGCAATATTTGACAATGAAAAAGGGGATCGAAGTCTCATACCCGCCGATCTTAAAAAGCAAATCCGCCATGCGCCTGTCAAGCAAAAAGAAAACGGAGGCGTTTCTTATCACCGGCAAGCCTGAAAGTTTGGCGATCAGCCAATAATAAACCGGCTTTCCTATTGACGAAATAAAGCTGGAGCTTTTATTCCTGTTTTGCCTGACGCCGACCACCGCGTCATTGCCCTTTTCCCACTCCTTGACAAACGCGGGCGCCATATCCAGCGGCTGCTGCCCGTCAGAATCAAACCGCATGACGCAATCGCCAGTCGCGTTTGAGAGCGCGTTATAAAAACTTATATTCGGCCCATAGTTCCCCGCGTTGAAGATGGCTTTCACTTTAGGGTGCTTCGCGCACAACGCTTCCATTTTGTCTCTGGTTCCATCAGTGGAGGCGTTGTCCGCCATAATTATCTCATAATCGTACTGCGGAAGCCGGCTCTCAAGCATGTGTACGGCTTCTTCAATCGTCTCTTCAATCGCCCTCTCCTCGTTATACGCGGATGTCACCAACGATATTTTCTTCACCGCCTCCTCCTCTTTTTTATCCAAAGTATTCTTTTATTTGTCTTTCTACGCACGATATCCGTTCAAAACCGCTCCGGCATTTTTCATATTCCACCACTTTTTCTATCGCCGCTTTCACGCCCAAGAACGGTTTCCATCCAAGCGCCGTTTTTGCCTTCGTACTGTCCAGTTTCAAGAAATTCGCCTCTCGCGGCGCGTTCTCTTCGCTTTCAGCCACCCATCTCAGGCTCTCTCCCCACGCGTCGCAAAAAAACTGGGCGAGCGTCCCGCTGGCAACGCAATTTTCTTCATCAGGGCCAAAATTATATTCGCCCGCGAGCGCCCTATTGGTATGCTGCTTTTCCGCAAGCGCGAGATACCCGGCAATGCAATCAAGTATGTGCAGATACGGGCGCACCGGATGCGGATTGCGCAACCCTATTTCCTTCCCTGACTTTGCGGCCCGAACGCAATCGGGAATGAGCCTGTCTTCCGCGTAATCTCCGCCGCCCAGCGCGTTTCCGGAACGCGCCGTAGAAACTGCGGGCGGCTTGCCGGTGGAAAAAAAAGACTTTCTATAGCTGTATGTCGCCAGTTCGCTGCACGACTTGCTGTTTGAATAGGGATCAAGCCCGCAAAGATTTTCATTTTCCCGATAGCCCCAACACCACTCTTTATTTTCATACACCTTGTCTGTGGTTACATTCACCACAGATTGAACGGACGGGGAATGTCTCATCGCTTCAAGCGTGTTCACCGTGCCCATGACATTGACTTCGTAGGTTTCCACAGGCTCGCGGTAAGACAACCGCACCAGCGGCTGCGCCGCAAGATGAAATACAACATCCGGTTTCGCCTCCCCCACCGCCTTGATCAGCTTTTCTTTTTCCCGAATGTCGCCGGTTATTGTATGGACGTTGTTTTCCAGGCCGGTCTGTAAAAACAGGGAATTTTCCGGCGTCTGATTTTCCAGCGAATAACCGGTTATTTCACTGCCCGCGTGTAATAATACATGGCAAAGCCACGCGCCGGTGAAACCGTTATGTCCGGTTATAAAAACCTTCTTCCCGCGATAATACGACAGATCGATCATGCGGCGCGCTCCACGGTCAGTCCGCCGCACAAACCGGTTTTACCTGTTGCGGTCTGGGGGGGGGGGGGGGTATGGCGAATCGCTGTTTCAGCCCGCTTCAACCCGCCTCTTACGACTTCAATCATTCTATCGATCATCGCTCCGGTCATGCCCGGATATACGCCGATCCAAAAAGTGTCTCTCATAATCCGGTCGGTCGCATCCAGGGATCCCGCCACACGATACCCTTCGCCAGTCTTTCGCGCTTCGTCAAAACACGGCTGCTTCACAAGATTTCCCGCAAAAAGCATCCGCGTCTGGATATTCTCGCGCTCTATATATTGCGCCAATTTGTCTTTGCCGACGCCTTCTTTGCAGGTTATCAAAAATCCAAACCAACTCGGATTTGAATGAGGCGCCGGCTCCGGTAAAATCAGCTTATCCCGCCTGTCTTTCAAGCCTTCATACAGCCGCTTCCAGTTATGCCGCCGCTTTTCCACAAAAGCGGGCAGCTTGTCCATTTGGGCGCATCCTATCGCCGCCTGCATGTCCGTCGCTTTCACGTTATACCCAAAATGGCTGTATACAAACTTGTGATCATATCCGGCGGACAATTCCCCATGCCGCTTGTCGTACCGGCGTCCGCAGAAATTGTCCACTCCTGGCGGACACATGCAATCCCGCCCCCAGTCCCGAAACGAGCGGATCAGCTTGTGCAAAAGCGGGTCCCGCGTATACACCGCGCCGCCCTCCCCCATCGTGATATGGTGCGCCGGATAAAAACTTGACGTCCCTATGTCGCCGATAGTTCCGGTCAGCTTCTCCTCGCCGTTTATCGTATACGCCGCTCCGAGCGCGTCGCAGTTGTCTTCCACAAGCCAAAGTTTGCGCGCGTCGCAAAACTCTTTCACCGCTTTGACGTCAAAGGGGTTGCCCATTGTATGCGCGATCATCACCGCCTTTGTCTTAGGCGACAAGGCTTTTTCCAGCAGGGAGACATCAATATTATATTGAGGAATGGTGACGTCCAGAAACACCGGAATCGCCCCATATTGCAGAATCGGCGTCACCGTAGTGGGGAATCCAGCGGCGACCGTAATCACCTCGTCCCCGCGCCTAACCGCCCGCTCGCCCAGCGAAGGGGATGTAAGCGCCATAAACGCTATGAGGTTCGCCGAGGAGCCGGAATTAACCAGCGAACAAAACGGCAGTCCCAAATAGCCGGCCAACTTCTTCTCAAACTGTTCGGCGTATCTCCCCGATGTCAGCCAAAACTCAAGGGCGCTGTCCGCAAGCGACGCCATTTCCTCTTCATCGAACACCCGTCCGGCGTATGAAATGCGATCCCCGTCCTTGTACGGCTTCCGCGCCATGAACGTCCTATAATATTCACGTACATGCTCCCCTATCGCCTTCGCCGCCTCTTCTCTCGTCATTTTCTCAAACACGCTATTCCTCCTTAATAAATAATCCCCGCAGAGCGCGCCCCTTCGGGCCGGCGGTATATAAACCAGACGCAATTTTAAAACAAATCCCCGCAAGACGCGAGGCGTAAAACCAGACGCAATTTAAAAATAAAATTGACGTATTTGGCTTATACAAATTGAATATTCTTCTTCTTTCGCCTGCCGCCTTTTGTAATAATCGACAATATCAAACAACAGCTTGTCGAAAGACACTTCAGGCGCCCAATCCAACTGCCGCAATGATTTTGTAATGTCCAATCCAAGCGTCTCTGATTCGATGACTTTGAACTCATTACGCTCCACAAAACCTACAGTACTGTGATAATATTCCCGCATCTTATTGACAACCGTCAAAACGCTTTGTACGCCTTCTTTATCAGGCCCGATGTTCCACCGGCTTGAATAGTTTTCGGGATTTTCACACATCAACCGCGCAATCGAAAGATAGCCGTTGAGCGCGTCCAGGACCGATTGCCACGGTCTTGTCTGACGCGGGTTCCGCAGCTCAATCGCGTTTCCCGCAACGAAAGAATGGAGTATTGAGGGAATTAATCGCGTCTGGATATGATCGCCCCCGCCTATTACGTTGCTTGCCCTCGCCGTGGAAACGCCGGCCATGGCGCCGTTTGTTTGCAAATACGATTTCTTATAAGTTTCGCTGATGAATTCCATACAGGTTTTGCCGCTGGAGTACGGGTCGGCGCCGCCGAGGGGGTCTGTTTCAACATAGAGCGCGCCATCCCCTCTGTTTTCATACACCTTGTCGGTGGTAACAATCAAGACGCTTTTGACGCTTGCGCATTCCCTTATCGCCTCGAAAAGGTTCACCGTACCCATAACATGAGTCTCATACGCGAGGCGGGGTTCATCAAAACACCGTTGAACCGGGAGCAACGCCGCAAAGTGAATGACAATTTCGGGTTTGAAATCGCAGATTTCTTTCTTTAACCGCTTGTAGTCCCTCACATCGGCGATGACGCTGTGAAGCATTGAATCGCCGTTTATTTTTTGGTAAAGAGAATCGGGTTCAGGCGGAAGCGCGTACCCCATAGCCTCCGCTCCAAGTTCATGCAGAACGGCGGTCATCCACGCCCCTTTGAAACCGGTGTGTCCGGTCAAAAACACCCGCTTGCCGCGATAAAAATGTTTGTTTTTTCCACTCGCCTTCATTCGCCAACACCCGCTCGCCGCGGTTACGGGCTATTTCACTCTCAAATTGTCATCCAGCGTCCCATCGGCGATGCGCTTTTTCAGCGCTTTAAGCCGAATGCATTTATACCCTTCAAACGTCTCAAGGTCAAACTTCGCTTTCTTGAAGAAGCTCATCAAATCGGCGGCTCCTTTTTCTATATCCCATTGCGGCTTATAGTAATCCTTCAATACGGCGAGCATCTTCGCTGACGTTACGCGGTAACTGCGGGGGTCGGTGTGCTCGCCGGTAAACGTCAGCTTCGCGTCCGGATCGCATCTCCGCGCCGCTTCCGCAAGTTGCCTCACCGTGTAGTTGTTGTCCGCAGTTCCCACGTTGAACACCTGATTCCGTATCAGTTCCGCAGGCGCTTCTATGCACGCCATAAACGCCGCCGTAATGTCGCGGATATGCGACATCGGCCGCCACGGCGTCCCATCGCTTTTGATTTCTATCGGACGCTTCGTCCACACATTCCCCATAAACCCGTTGAACACTATGTCCATTCTCAAATTCGGACTCGCTCCGTAAGCGGTCGCCGGGCGCAGATACGTTATCACAAAATCATCCGAACACAATTTCTTCAATTCGCACTCGCTCCGCCATTTTGACTTCGCGTACGCCGTGATGGGATTTGTCGCCCCGTTTTCATCCACATCTTTGCTCGTGTCGGACACGCCGTAGACGCTTTGCGAGGACGTGTACAAAAACCGTTTCACGCCGGCTTTCTTCGCGCATTCGGCAAACCGGACGGTCGCTTTGAAGTTGATCTCTTCAGTCAATGAAGGATGCAATTCACCGAGCGGGTCATTCGACAGCCCCGCCAAATGTATGACGCACTCGACGCCCTCAAGATCCTCCGGCTCCACGTCGCGCGCATCCTTTTTGATCTGCTTTTTCAAGGGTTGTCTCGCCTCGACAAGATAGCAATCTTCATAATACCCGACATCGTACCCCACCACCTCATAACCGGACTCTATCAAGACCGGCGCCATAACTGATCCGATGTAACCGAGATTTCCGGTCACCATAATTGTCTTTTTCATATTCTCCTCCTTTTTTGACTCGCCGCGGCCGCGCCGCCTCACACGCCCTCCGCGCCGCGCGCGGCCACGCTTCGTGTGGCGATAATATTCACTTTGTTTATTCCGACAGACTCCATGAGAACCTGCCCTCTTGCAACCGGCGCGTCTATCGTGACGGCGTCTAATTGGATGATAATTTCCCGCAGCTCCGCTTTTTTCACCGGCTTGTCGCTTCTCACGCTCACAAGCGGCAAAACGCCGTTTCGCGTCCGCATGGTTGACGTGAGCGTCCGTTCAGGATCGCGCAATTCTTTCAGCGCAAAGTCTGCCCCCCGGTAACAACGGTTGTTTTCGATCTGCGGCTTGGCTTCATCGCCGCTGATTGACAGAACGCAACTGTTTGGACACATAAAACATACGATGTCTTTTTTCATCTTTTTTATCCGCAGCAGGAAGTATTGTCCCGCGTTAAAGGCGGGGAGGGTTGCTTTTCTATAGGATATAAATTGAAAACGTTATTCAAGAAAGGCGCCGCGCGCCCGCCGCGGCCCATTTCCCCGCAACTTCGCCTTCACAGGAGACATTATCCACAAGGTCGTTTACATGCAGCGCGTTCCCGCATCCGAACAGCCCTGGAACATTCGTTTCCAGCCGGTCGTCCGCTTTCATGCCGTTCGTTTCAGGCTCCAGTTCCACTCCCGCCTTGCCGGCGAGCTCGTTTTCAGGTATCAATCCCACAGACAATATCAGCGTATCGCAGGCTATCTCCCGCTCGCCGCCCGATACCGGCATACCCTTGTCGTCCACATCAGCCGCCACTACGCTTTCCAGCCGCTTCCTTCCCCGTATCTCCGTCACGGTACGTCTCAAATACAGCGGTATTCCATAGTCCTCCACGCATTGATACACATTGCGCGGCAACCCGCCGCACTTCGCTTCTTTCTCCAACACACACGCCACCTCCACGCCGGACAACACAAGCCGCCTCGCCATTATCAACCCGACGTCCCCGGAGCCTAGTATCACCGCTTTTCCGCCCACGCCGATATTGCGCACATTCATCAGATATTGCGCCGTTCCCGCCGTGTATATTCCCGAAGGTCTCGTCCCCGGAATCGCTATCGCCCCCCGCGTCCGCTCCCGGCAGCCGGTGGCAAACACCACCGCGCCGGCTTCAACGCGACACATCCCGTTTCGGGACGCGCACGTTATCCGTTTGCCCGAACTCACATCAATCGCCATCGTGTCCAGCAGCGTTTCTATGCCGGCGTCCGCTTTGATCTCGTCAGCGAACACTCCCGCGTATTCGGGCCCGGTCATCAGTTTCCCAAACCGGAACAGCCCGAATCCGTCGTGTATGCATTGGTTCAGTATCCCTCCCAGATGCCGGTTCCGGTCTATGAGCGCCACCCGCGCTCCGGCTTTCGACGCGCTCAACGCCGCGGCCATGCCAGCGGGGCCTCCCCCTATCACCGCCACATCGCTCCTCAAGGTTTTCATTTCACGCGCCCGGCGAACGGCGCGTCGCCGTCAGTTCGATACGTTACGCCTTCAGGCGGCAGTCCGCATTCTTCCATCATTATTTCAGCGATTTTCGGCAAACAGTACCCGCCCTGGCACCGCCCCATCATGGCGTGAACACGATTTTTCACTCCCACCACGCTTTTCACCCCCAAGGGATTCCGCAGCGCTCCCAGCGCCTCCGCTTTGGTTACCGTCCTGCACCGGCACACGACTTCCCCATAATTCGCATCTTTTTCTATGAGCCTGTCCTGTTCTTCAGGAGGCAGGCGCGCGAAGACCGCCGCGCCCCTATATTCAGCCCTATACGCGCTTTTCCCCTTCTTTTCTTCAAGCGGCGTATGCTTCAGCGCGATTCCAACCGCCATCTCCGCTATCGGCATTGACGCGGTGAGGCCAGGCGATTCTATGCCTATCAGATGTATCAGACCCGCCGCCTTCGGACTTTCCTCTATGACAAAATCCCCGAAACCGCCCCGCCCCTTCCCCACCAATTTGGGGCGTATCCCGCTGTACGAGCCGATTATCATATGCTTCTTTAACGCGGGCAGCAACTGCCGCGCCTCACGCAGCAACTGATCCATGACCGTTCGCGTCGTCGCATAGTCTTCCCTATCCTCTATATACTCCGCGCTCGGCCCGATTAACACGCTCCCGTCTATCGCCGTGGTG
>JAIRLZ010000277.1 GCA_031259035.1 Treponema sp.
TATTCATAATGATATTGTGAATATTGTTATTTCAGAAAAGTAAAAATTCAACTATTCTATATATTTAGTTTTCCAATTATTATACAAAAATTTCAGGTTGGTATTTCGCATAACGTTCCATATCCGCCACAAATGGCGGATAATGTACATGATAACATCAATCTACATCTATGTCAAGAGGACTTGGGATTTTAAGGGCGTGGCGGCGGGCGACGTGGGTGTAGCGTTCGGTGGTGCGGATGGATGCGTGGCCGAGCAAGTCCTTGATGTAACGGATGTCAACGCCGCTTTCCAAAAGATGCGTGGCGAATGAGTGGCGGAGACTGTGAATGGAGGCTTTTTTCTCGATGCCGACGTTGCGGAGGGCTTGCTCAAAAATACGCTCGGCGGAGCGGACGGAGAGGTGTTCGCCCGCATTCTGCCCCGGAAAAATCCAAAGATCTATAGGGAAAAAAGTACGGTAATGCGATAAATACGATGCGGCGGTTTCTCCCAGCACGGTGTACCGGTCTCTGCGTCCTTTGCCCATGCGTATAAGCGCGGTACGGCGCGTAAAATCAATGTCTTCAATTTTAAGCGCGACGGCTTCGCTGACTCTCAGTCCGCAGGAGTAGCAAAGCATAAGCAGCAGTTTGTGTTTTGGGTTGGTTTCGGCGGACAGAAGGCTCTGTATTTCCTTTTTTGACAATACAAGAGGGAGCCGCTTATCCTGACGGGGACGGGAGTGTTCCCGCACAATAGGGTTATGCATAATTTCATTATAAAAAAATTTAAGGGCGCTTATTGCAAGATTCATCGTCGCCGCCGAGCGTTTGAGTTTTTCATCAAGAGACGCGATATAACGCCTTACATCGTCTGAGGTAACGGCGGGAGGCGGTTTTTGCGCCGCGCCGCAGAATTCTGTATTGTAATGAAGATACATTTTTCTTGTTTTTGGGCTGTATTTTTTCAAATGAAGCGCTTCGTTAAGTTTTTTTCGCCATTTATCCGAAAAGAAATTTTCTTTTGATGTAATAGACGCATTGTCAGGCGCGGTATTGCCTGATGCGGCGGGCGCGGCGGTCTCTTGCGGGCAAGGGGTTTCAAAAAAACCGTGCGCCGAGGCAAGTCCAGATGATTCTTTTACAGTTACATAAACGCCGGTAAAAATATGGTTCAGCGCTGAATTTTGCAAATGCGGCAGAAAAAATTGGCGGCGCGGAGCGTCCCAATACCCGCCGTTTTTAACAAGCCGCATAAACAGGGGCTTGTCATAATCGTAGAACGGAATTCTCATTCTTGTATGTGCGTATTGGTCTGTTTCATAAAAAAGATATACAACATCCATAACCGCTCCTTTTTCGATTTATCTGCGGTTCCAAGCGGCATCTTCGCAGGGGCGCCACTTTCCCGATTTCGTCCGGTTACATCTTTTGCGCAACATATGGCGATTTGCCGCGTTTGTTTTGCCGTAAACATCGCGTTTCATGCCATCGCTAAAAGCGCGAATGTTCAAACGCCATTCCTCGCCCTCCAACAGCGCTCTCCATATAATCTTACCGTCTTGCCCGTACCGCCGAAGCGATGAGAAAAACCGCTCCCGCTGTGATTACCGTCACCGCGCCCACCGGCAGGTCAAACATCCAGCCGAGAACAAGCCCAACCACGGAAAAAAGCGCTGAAAAAACGCAGCTTGCCAGCATCATCGCGGAGAGACTTTTTACGCTTTTAACAAAAGACGCTGTGCCAGCGGGCAGAGTAAGCATGGCTATAACCATGACCACGCCGACAAAACTCTGGAGCAGCACAATGGCTGTCGCCGTGATGAGAAGCAATATCAGGAACACGGCGGTGACAGGCACGCGGCGGACGCGGGCGAATTCTTCGTCAAAAGACGACGCTTCGATTTGCGGATAGAACCGCCATGCAAGCGCGATGACAACGCAGTCCAATACCGCGAGA
This sequence comes from Treponema sp., assembly GCA_031259035.1. Lineage (GTDB taxonomy): Bacteria > Spirochaetota > Spirochaetia > Treponematales > Breznakiellaceae > JAIRKH01. The sequence goes on from JAIRLZ010000277.1 coordinate 1,942, forward strand.
AACAACAGGTCACGGGTCGAGATAAGCAGGATGTTGCCGAAAAGATAGGTTGAAGGATCCGTATAGCCCGGAGTTTTTGCCATGAAGACCACGCCAATGCTCATGCCGATAGCCCATATCGCGTTGATAACCGTGTCTTCCCGCTGTTTCGCTTTGAGCGAAACAAAGCCGATGACACAGGCGGACAACGCCGCAAAGATCAGTGCTCCCAGCAGGGGCGGGAAATTCGGGATTATGTTTGCGGCGGAAAGGAACAGCGCCATGCCTATGCCGCCCAGTACAGCGTGAGAGACCGCGCCCGCAAGGCTTGCGATGCGCCGCGCCGTTACCAGAGAGCCTATCACGCCGAACAAGATGGAAGACAAAAGCCCGGCAAAAAAGGCGTTTCTGATAAAGGGAAATTCAGGATTGAAGAAAACGGAAAAAAACGAAGTCATAGGCAGGCGTCCCCCGGTATGCTTTCTTTATGCAGGACGTGCAGATTTTCCTGATCCACCGCGCCGAGTTCATGCTGAACGATCTTGCCTTTCTCAATGCACAGCGCCCTGTCGACCAGAGACGACACAAAATCACGATCATGCGTAACGATGAGAATCGTGGCGCTCCCCTTGAGCGCGCCGAGCGTATGAAAAAGCCGCTCTTCGCTCTCCGCGTCCATGTTGGCGGTGGGTTCATCCAAAATCAGCAGCGGCGGTTTTGAGGCAAGCGCGCGGGCAAGCAACACCCGCCGCCGTTCGCCGCCTGAAAGCGCGTTGTACGGACGTTTCGCCACATGGCGAAGCCCAACCTGTTCGAGCGCTTCCGCTATTGCGCCTCTATCCTCGGCAGTGAACTTCCGTGAAAGGGAATGCAGCCGTCCCATTCTGACGACGCCTTCAACACTCACGGGAAACGCCTTGTCATACGCCGCATGCTGGGGCACATAGCCGGCTTTGTCTATACGCGGCGTGTTTCCGCGATCCTTTCCGCCGGTTTCGCCGAAAAGAAAAACACTTCCATGTTCTGGACGCTCAAGTCCCAGAATCAGTTTAAGCGTGGTGGTCTTGCCCGCTCCGTTGGCGCCGACAAGCGCGACGAACTCCCCCTGATGTACATGAAAGCTCGCCGCGTCCAGCGCCTTCGTTTCACCGTATGAGAAGGAAACGTTGTCAAAACGCAGAACAATGTCTTTACTTGAGTGATGTATCATAGATACGCGCGCTCCTTTTCAGCGCTTCTCCCATCACCCTGATATTTTCAAGCCAGTCGCGGGAAAGGGGATCAAGCGCGACGACATCCGCCCCGGTCGCCTCCGCCACTGTTTTCGCAGCCGCGGCGGGAAACTGGGCCTGGACAAAAATAGCGGCGGGCTTTTCCCGCCTGATTTTTTCAATAAGCGCGTTGAGTGCCCGCGGTCCAGGCTCCTTGCCGCCGGTTTCCACCGCCTCCTGCCTGATGTTGAATTCATCAAGAAAATACCCGAAGGCGGGATGATACACAAACACCGGCTTTCCACTC
>JAIRLZ010000089.1 GCA_031259035.1 Treponema sp.
TCTTCCGCTCAAACTCCGTCGAACCTTTGGTTCGCAAACCAAAGGTTCGAGGCAGCCCATACATCGTGGTTTTCATGGCTTTTTCAACGAAAAAACCATGAAAACCTACAAGCGCAACAGGCTGCTAGTCCACAGAGAAAGAGTAAGAGCCGTCGCTATCGCCGCGTACGACAACTATTACAGGATAATAAGAGTTGTAGATGTACAAAGGGCTTCCTCCTGCTCCTGAATAATAGGTCGTTGAATTAGACGGGAAATTATAGTCACTGCCCGCCTGCACATAAATCTCCGCATTGGTAGAGCTAAGGTTGAAGTAGTTGTAGCTGTAGTTTTGCGCAGTATACACCCGGAAATATTGATATTCTCCTGTTGAAATGTAGTTCTCTGTGAAGGAGTTTCGAGAAATATCGCTTATCTGCGGCGTGAGGATAGTGGCGCTCGATGCGGACTCGGCGCTGTTCTCCCCATCGGAGCCCCATGCGACTACCGTATACGTATAAGTTGAGTCAAACTGCACGTTGTCGTAGTAATAAGTGCTGGATGTGTTGGTAATATACTCGCCGTTGCGATACACGTTGTAGTAGCGCGTGTAGCTGTTCTGACCGTAAGGCACGGCGCTCCACGAAACGTAGTTCCGCAATGGATACCCGCCACTGAATGACGCCGTTACGCCTGTAGGCGTTTCGTACTTGGTTTGTATGGAGCCCAGATAGGTCGCCTCGCCTTCCGCGTCGCCTGCAAGGATGCCCTTCACATAGTAATAGTACGTATGAGCGGGGGACAAGCCGGTATCCTCGTAAGTGACCGCGGGCGCGTCTGCGGCTGCGGTCAGCGGTATCGGGGAGGCGTTCACTTTGGCATAGTTGGCGCCGTCCGAAGAGCGGTAGACGTTATAGCCCCCTGTAGCCCAAGCGGCCTGATCCCAGCGCAGCGTTATGGAAGTGTCTGACACGGTTTCCGCGTAGACGTTGCTCAAGGTGTTAATGGGGACATTCACCACCGCCGTACCTTTTCCGTAAAGGCTGGATACGCTTTTCTTGACGATGTAAGCGTACGAGATCGATTTATCCCCCGATTCAAGCGTAACCTTGAAGATAATATTTTTATTCCATTGGGGGTTTAATACCCCGCCCCTTGTGGCGGTTGGAACTGGGGGTGCGGGGGATTTGTTCCCCCGCATACGCAAAGATTTCAAGGAGAAATCTTCAATACCCCGCCGCTTGCGGCGGGGATTATTTATTTGTTTTAACCGCCCCAAGGGGCGGGGTATTTACCCCAAGGGAATAAAAAAGGCGTGAAAAGCGCGTTGCCTTGCGACCTTGCCGGCTGTTTTGAAGAATGACTTTCGGATGAATGCAAAACTTTCCCCGTCTACGGAGGCAGGCGGACACTCCGCCAGCATACCCTCTTATACGGGGTTTCTTGCCAAACGGCGCGTAAGAAACGGGAAAAAAGCGCAAAAACAAGCGAAAAAGAGGAGAAGCCCGGCAAAAAGCAGTCTGAAAGCCCTCAAAGAACCACTGTCATAGGAATACAGGCAAAGCGGGACATAGCGGCGCTTGCGACTTGCCGGGCGCCGGCGTCTCCTGCGCCGATCCTCCTGAATGAACTGCCCCGCCGCAAACTTGTTTAGGCGTTCTGTAGTGGTAAAAACACCCTTTAAGGCGCGGTGTGAAACCCCATTGCGAATGAACTGTCTTAAACGACTACCTGGCGCCTTGCGCTATTAAGGTATACAATCCCGTTTTATCATTGCTTTCGCTAACCAGAATATAGCATGTCCGCTCCGATTGAGGTGCGGTGAACGCAACATTCGCATTGCCGCGTCCTGTGGAGCTTCCCAAAATATCGCTATTCGACATGCCTGCGGTTCCATCGGTAAGATAACGCGCCATCCCGATAAGTGTTATAATTGCCATGCTGATGTCCCTGTTGCCTTCCGTGTATATATTGACGGAACGGTATCCTGAGGGAATATCAAGGCTGTATAGGTGAATAGTTCCCGCCTTCGCAAAACGGTTCACATAGCTATTCCCTGTAGTTATTTCCAGCACCGTCTCCGTTGAACCTGTAAGGTCTATCACGTTGGGTTTTGACGAAGAAAGGCTTGACGAGATTGCATTTGCCTTAATCCTAAACGGACCGACAGCTTTGTCAACATCAGTCACCCTGAGCATGTAACTTCTGCCGGAAGTGACGTTGTATTCGATTTTGGAGTTCAGACTGCTCCCGTTGTCGTCATTGTAACTGAGTTTATTTCGGGCTGTGTCAAAAAGTTCCATATAGGTGTCAAGACCGCCGTCGGTTTCCACAACAAGAGCGCCTGCCGTTGACGGCGTCACTTTAAACCACAGTTCGGATGTACGCAAGGTTTGAGAATTCCATGTGTTGTTTACCGGCAACACAATGGGATTGGCGAAGCTCCCCGCCGCATCGGAGGGTTGTGGCGGATTGACGGCGGGCTTATTCGCAGCCGGTTGAGGCGAATCAGGAGGAGGGTTGGGATCAGCTTTTAACATGGAATCTATCACCGGATCGGACACGGTGAACGACTCCGCCCCGTATAACCGCGCTGTTTCAACATCTATGGCGCGCACCCTAAAACGGTGCTGTTGCTGCCCCATGTTCTGTACAGAAACAGAAATAACTCTATTTGCGCCCGCTTTTTTTCCAATCTGAACCTGTTCCGTATCGCTGACCTCCCCCGACAATTGAAACCCCATCTCTTTGGCGATGGCGTCGAGTTGGGTGCGATCCACGATATTGAACGAGGTGATATTGCTTAATCCATCCGTCAACTCATCCACGAAAAAATTCTCTAACGTATTCGAGTGCAAACTGAAAATAGCCAGTTTTGAGCCGTCATTGGGAAGCTTTTTCTTGAGATAGGAAGCGGCTTTCCTTACAGCCGGATTCAATTTTTGGACGCCGCCTCCGGCGAACATATGAGAAGTCACAAACACTGACAATACGATGAAGATAATGCCATATTTTTTCATTTTTATCCTCCTGATAAAATATCCGCGCATAACATAATGAATACGGCGCGGTATATGCGAACGCATCAATTTCCTTTGACGGTCAATCTATACGTACCGTTTCCTTTGCTTGTCACTATAACGAAGCAGGTTCCGTCCCGTGGGGGCGCAATCGTCGTCCTGGCGTTATAATCGGCGCCAGAGTCGGAGTCATAGCCTAAAATATCTTTGCTTTGAATGTGCGAAGGATCCCCCGGTGTCGACGAGCGTTTGGGCGCCGTTGGCGCTGATAATCAGCAACCCGGTGTCCAGCCTGCCTTCGGTATATATCGTGAGGGAGTTGTATGAAGCCACGTCGCTTAATCCATAAAGGTGTATGGAGGAATCCGAAGAAGTGAACGTGCGCTCATACGTCTTGTTCGCATATATGATCGGCGTTTTTTCTGAGGGAGATAGCACCTCTACGTCATTTTCCCTCGATCCTTCGTTTCCATTGACGGTCAAGGTATAGTTGCCGGCGCTCTTGTCCTTGTTCAGCACCATAACGATGAACGCCCTTTCCCGTGGAACGTTCACCGTGACATTGGCGTTGGCGTCTTTTCCGGAATCATCGTCAAGCGCGAGAATATACCGGTCGGGATCATCAAACAACACTTGAACCGTTCCCTGATTGACAATAGCCTGCGCCCCTTCAATAGTTATGATTGCAATCATCGTGTCTTTGACGCCATCCGTAAATATGGTTAGGGAACTATACCGGGAGGGTATGTCTTTTAGAGCGAAAAGCTGAAAGGTGTCTTGAGAAGAGAACTGGCATTTATAGGTCTCGCCGATGTAGATCTGCGTTCCTGAATTCGTCGTCTTTTTTGACGGTGAAGGAGTGTCTGGAACAGGGGTCGTTGTGGCTGTAGGGGCGGCGGGCGGCTTGGAGGGACTCGCCGTTGCGACTGGAGGTGTTGTAGAAGCGGCTGATTTAGACGCGGCGGCCGGTTTTTTTTTCGAAAAATTCTTTTTTGCGGAACCTACATAGGTTCCAAATCCGATTCTAAATTTCAGACCATAACCGGGCGCGAAAAAATCGCTGGAGTAAAGTTCTTTTTGCTTGTCGCTTGCCATCTGCCTGCCGTACCCCGCTTCGGCTCTCAGGAAGAACGTGTTTGTGAATGCGTAGTCAATGCTGAGTCCGGTTTTTAACCACATGTTTTCTGTAATAACATCCGATATGTCCGTCTCGCTGTCAACCTGTTGCATACTGCCGCCGAGATAGTGCCGGTAATCAGCGCCGACGAATGGGGTTATCGTCACCCGCTTGATGCTGATGGGAATTTTAAAGGCAAGACCAAAATCCACTCCCGACACTTTGTTTCCGGTTAAAGCGTTTTCACCCGTAAAATAGCTTATTTCACTGCCAAGCGCCGTGGCGTCGGTGAAAAGAGTTCCGCCGAACAGCTTTTCCGCATCCTCTGTTCGCGCTTTTGTGGACGACGGGGGGACGGCGGTGTTAGTCGCGTACATGCCGCTGACGCCGATGCTGCTGCACGCGAAAAAGACGAACAAAGTCGCTATAAAAAGCGCCTGCAACGAAATGCTCAAAAATTTGGCGGAACTTTTAGCGAAAAAAGGACTTGTATGCATAATTGCCTCCTCACAGATAAGAGGCTTTCCCAAAACGGGCGGAGCGACAGTTTTGGGGAAAGCCCGCCTTAAATTTAT
>JAIRLZ010000125.1 GCA_031259035.1 Treponema sp.
AAATCAGGTTCGCAACCGCAGGTTCGCAACCTCAGGTTCGCAACCGCAGGTTCGCAACCGCAGGTTCGCAACCGCAGGTTCGCAACCGCAGGTTCGCAACCGCAGGTTCGCAACCGCAGGTTGCGTTTTGGAACAGGCTCTATCTTTTCATTTTCATTACTCCCTATGTTTAGAGGCTTTCCCAATTCTTTCTTCACCTTGTTCGCCCCACGATAAGGGAACAGAGCGGTTCCGGCGCAAGCCGCGGCGCTTGAGCGCGTCAGGATAGCGCCGCGGTTTTGTCTACGCTCCGCTCCCGCGGCTTCTCTATGGCGCGCTCGCTTTTAAGCGCATAGCGCAACCGCACTTGATCTTTGTCGCGCAAAGCCCTTATACGGGCTGGCGCCAATGCCGCATGACGCCGCCCATCGCCGCCGGCTATTGCAGCGCGGCGGCTATATCCGGCCGTTTCCAGCGCGCCGCAGCCTCAGCCGGCGTATCACCCGATATGTTTTGGGCGTATTTGTCCGCGCCAAGTCTGATAAGCTGGCTGATTTCTTCAAGCGTTCCGTATTGGGCCGCATAGTGGAGAATCGTATTGCCGGATCTATCCCGCATGGAAATGGCGGCGCCCGAAAAAAGCGCGACCATCGCGTCTTTCCCTTTGGCGAGGGCGACGATCGCGGGACTTTTGCCGTCTCCCGCTTCGGAGAACACATCGGAACCGGCCTCGGTTAGAACTTTTGCAAGCGCCCAGTTGTCCGCGTCCGCCGCAAGCCTCAGAGGAATCTTGCCGGCGGAATCAACGGCGGTGAGCCGCGCGTTCTGATCAATGATCGTCTGGATCATGACAAGCGGCGCGTTGTCACGAATAGCGATGTGCAGAGGCGACAGCCCATCGTCATCGGCGAGAATCACGCGGTTCTCCGCGAGGAGCAGGCTGACCATAGCGGAGGAGGTGACAAGGGCGATGCGGAACGGCGTTTGTCCTTGTGAATTCCGCGCGTGGATAGAAGCGCCCAGTTGCAAAAGCGTCGCGGCTAAATCGGCGTTGTTTATCTTAACGGCAAGATGAAGCGGCGTATCGCCCGCCGTGTTTCTGACCTTCACGTCCGCGCCCAACGCCGCAAGACGCTTTGCGGAAGGCGAGAATCCGCCCACAATGGTTTCCATGAGCGGGGTGTTGCCTACAGCGTCGCGCGCGTCAATGTCCGCGCCGTTTCTGGTAAGAAGCAGTTCCATCCTGGTTTTGCCGGTTCGCACCGCGTCGTGCAGGGCTGTTTTCCCGTTCAGCGCCTGGGCGTTCACGTCGATTCCCAACGCAATGAGGCTGGCGCCCGCATTGGACGCATCCCAGCGCACCGCCACATGAAGCGCCGTATTGCCGCTCCTATCCCGCGTGTTAATAGAAGCGCCGGCTGTAGTCGTAAGAACCCGTATGGTCGAAGGCGCGTCGTATTTAGCCGCCGTAAATAGAGGCGTTTCTCCGGTAGCGTTCCGCGCCTCAACGTCGGCTCCGAGCGCCGCCATAAGCGGAATGTACTCGTCGAGTTTCCACTGGGCGGCGTAATGCAGCGCGGTATTGCCAAGACCGTCCCGGGCGGCGAGAGTCTGCGGGATGAGCATCCACTGCCGGAGCTTCTTGTCCGGCGAAAAGAAAGCCAAGTAAAGCGGACTTTCCCCTGTGGAGTTAGCCGCAAATATGTCGGCGTTTCTGGAAAGAAGGAGCGTACCGGCAGGTTCGTCGTTCTGCCTGACCGCTATATTAAGGCTCGTATCCCCCGCTTTATTGCGGACGTCGACTTGCGCTCCGTTGTCGAGTATGGCGCCGATGACATCAACGCCGGAGCGGCGGGCGACAGCGATATGCAGAATGGTATTGCCCGCGCCGTCGCTGTGCAGGACGGTTTCCGGCGTGATGAACAAGGGCAACAGAGCGGTGTTTTCGGTGAGAGCCTTTTCAAAAGGCGTCAAACCTTTGTTGTCCGCCGCAAAAATATCCGCATTATAGGAAAGAAGCAGGGGAATATAATCCGGTTTGTTCTCTTCAACCGCGAGGTAGAGCGGCGTTTTTCCGTCAATGTTGCGGATAGACGCATTCGCGCCGCCTTCAAGCAGGGTTTTGACCATCGCGGCGTTTCTGTTCAGGGTGATGAGGATATGCAGCGGGGAATCGCCGTGTTCATCGCGGAGGTTGGGATTCGCGTTGTTTCTAAGCAGAAGACTCAAAGCCTCTTGATGCGATCCGGCGGGTATGGCGATATGCATGACCGAATTGCCTTTCGCGTCTTGGGTGTTCACGTCGGCGCCTTTGGCAATGAGCATTTCCATGTTCGTGATGTTTCCAGTCATGGCGGCTTCATGCAAGGGCGTTGAGCCTGCGGCGGTTTTCATATTGACATCCGCGTCCCGGTCAAGCAGATACTCAATAAGTCCCGTATATTCCTGACGCGCCGCATAGTGCAGGGGCGTAATGCCGTCTCCAATGCGCAAGTTGAAATTCAAGGTTCGCACCGCGGGCGCCAAATAAGAGAAGAGCGGCGCCGGCGAATAGGCTCCGGCTTTGATAAGTATTTCCGCCGCTTCCATGTGGGTTTTTGAGTCAGGTCGATCCAGCGCAAGAGCGAGCAGGGTCTTTCCTTCCGGGTTCTCGGTGGATATGATGGAAGGCGCCTCCAGCATCGCTTTCAGGACATTTGGTTTGGTCAACGCGACCGCCCCTGGCGTGGTGTTTCCGGGCATCGGGGTGAAGATGTTGGACTTGCCCTCAATAAGCGCATGGGTTGTCCGCGCCTGCCTGTCCGTGTCGCCGGAATGTGACACATTTATCGCAAGCGCCGTACATCCATGGTTATCCAGCGCGTCTACGTCAGCGCCTATAAAAATAAAGTACGCGGCCAACTGATAATCGTTGTTGCTCGCGGCGTAATGGAGCGGCGTCATTCCGTTTTCGGGATTGACCGCGTGAACGTCGACATCTCCGGTGAAGTAGGCTTTCGCCCGCTCGCTGTCCCCGCTTCGCAACGCCGCCCAGACGTCTCCTTCGGATTGCGATACGCCCTGCGACACGTCTTGCGACACGCTTTGCGCCATGCTGGCAGCCGGCTCAGTTCCTTTCTCATCGGGCAATTTTGGGTCAGGCGTTGAACCGCATGAGCTGGAAACAAAAGCGATGCATACAACGCTTATAATTATTACAAACCGCTTTGCGCGCGATGAAAGCGGTGAAGTCTTGATATAATTCATATTATATTATCGGCGCATAGGACGCTTCGCATAAATTTCTGGTGGAAGCCGCGAAAAAACAATGCGCCGCAACGTGTCGCTATGAGCGAGTCGCTATAAGCGCGCCGCTGCGGCGAGTCCGTATAATTTTTGCTCATACACCACACTTTTTCTTGACGTTTAAGTTCTGTTTCAGTATTTTTCAAATAGAACTACTACATCAACAATCAAAATAGAAAGATAAGTGAAGGTACGATATGGAAAACGAAAAACGTAAAGAAGAACCTGTCGCAAACGCAAGCGAACCGCCTGTAGAACAGGCGGATGTTCAGGCTGTCGAACAGAACATCACGGATGTAGACGCCGAAGAACAGGCGGAAGAGGCTCCTCTTGAGGACGCCGCGAAATTAGAACAACTGGAGCGGCAGATCGGGGAATTGAAAGATCAGTATCTGCGTAAAGTCGCGGATTTCGAGAATTTCCGCAAACGCATGAACCGCGAAAAGCAGGAAGCCATTGAATACGCGAACACCGCGCTGTTGCTTGACATTATTCTGGTGATGGATGATTTTGAACGCGCGCTCCGCGCCGCGCCTGAAAATGCGGAGGATTGGACGGTCAAGGATTTTCAAACCTTTTGTGAGGGCGTCAGCATGATAGAAAAGCGGCTTTCCTCCCAGCTTGAAAACAAATGGGGGCTGAAACGCTTTGATTCTGCGGGAGAAATGTTCGATCCGAATCGGCATGAGGCGCTTATGATGGAAAAATCATCTGAAGTGAGCGAAGCGAAAGTTGCGGAAGACCTTGTAAAGGGATATACCCTGAAAGATAGAGTAATCAGACCGGCAAAAGTCAAGGTGACGATGCCGGAGTGATGCGACATAAAGGAGGTTGTCATGGGAAAAATTATAGGAATTGACTTAGGCACGACCAATTCGTGCGTAGCTGTTTTGGAAGGCGGCGAACCCGTTGTTATTCAGAACTCGGAAGGCGGAAGAACCACGCCGTCTATTGTGGGTTTTACGAGCAAGGGCGAGCGTGTGGCGGGTCAGCCTGCGAAAAACCAAATGATTACGAACCCTGAAAATACGGTTTATTCGATTAAACGGTTTATGGGGCGCAGGCACTCGGAAGTCGGGAGCGAAATGAAACTTGTTCCCTATAAGGTTACGGAGCAGGGCAATGACGTCCGTGTTGATATTAACGGCAAAAAATATTCGCCGCAGGAAATCTCCGCTTTTGTTTTGCAGAAAATGAAGAAGACCGCGGAAGATTACCTGGGAGAAACCGTTACGGAAGCGGTCATCACGGTGCCAGCCTACTTCAACGACGCCCAGCGTCAGGCGACCAAGGATGCCGGCAAGATCGCGGGTCTTGAAGTGAAGCGCATCATCAACGAGCCGACGGCAGCTTCTTTGGCGTTTGGCTTCAACAAGGATCAGAGGAAGGAAAAAACCATCGCGGTCTATGACTTGGGCGGCGGCACTTTCGACGTGTCTATTCTCGAACTTGGGGACGGCGTTTTCGAGGTGAAATCCACCAACGGCGACACCCATCTTGGCGGCGATGACTTTGACCGCCGCATACAGGAATGGCTCATCCAGGAATTCAAAAACGACACCGGCATCGACCTTGGCAAAGACAGAATGGCGTTGCAGCGCCTGCGCGAGGCCGCTGAAAAAGCGAAGATCGACCTGTCCAATCTGCAAACAACGGAAATCAACCTGCCGTTTATCACGGCGGATCAGAGCGGTCCCAAGCACTTGCAGAAGACCCTCACCCGCGCCAAATTTGAGCAGATGGTGGACGACCTCTTTGAGCGGTCAAAGGAGCCGTGCAAGAAGGCGCTTGCCGACGCGGGTCTCTCGGCTGACCAAATTGACGAGATTATCCTTGTCGGCGGCTCCACCCGCATCCCCAAAGTGCAGCAGATCGTGAAAGACCTGTTCAAAAAAGAGCCGAACCGCGGGGTGAACCCGGACGAAGCCGTCGCCATCGGCGCGGCGATTCAGGGCGGCATCTTGGGCGGCGATGTACACGACGTGCTGTTGCTGGACGTCACCCCGCTCTCGCTTGGCATTGAAACGCTGGGCGGCGTTATGACCAAACTCATTCCGCGCAACACCACGATCCCCACCCGCAAAAGCCAGACGTTTTCCACAGCGGCCGACGGTCAGACCGCGGTTACCATACACGTCTTGCAGGGCGAACGGGAAATGGCAAGCCAAAACCGGACGTTGGGCAACTTCAACCTCGAAGGCCTTCCGCCCGCGCCGCGCGGCGTTCCACAGATTGAAGTGACGTTCGATATTGACGCAAACGGCATCGTTCATGTGTCCGCCAAAGATTTAGGCACCGGCAAGGAGCAGAAGATACGCATCGAAAGTTCTTCCGGCTTAAACGAGGCTGACATTGATCGCATGGTCAAAGACGCGGAGTTGCATGCCGAAGAAGACAGGCGTGAGAAAGAGAAGGCCGAAGCCCGAAACGAAGCGGAAACCTTGATCTACAGCATTGAGAAGAATGTCAAGGAATTGGGGGACAAGGTGAGCGCTTCCGATAAATCCAAAGTGGAAGAAGCCGTCGCGGATTTGAAACGCGCGCTTGAAGGCGGCGACGTGCAGACTATAAAGGATAAAACCGAGGTCTTGAAACAGGCGTCCTACAAAATCGCCGAGGAAGTGTACAAAAACCAAGGGGCGCGGCAGGACGGCGCGGGAACTGGAGCGCCGCCGGGTTTTGACAGCGGCGCCAATGGCGGATCTGGCGCTCAGGGCGACAATACCAAGCCTGCTGAAGACGCGGACTACGAAGTGGTAGACGATAAATAGGAGGATGAAGAGCGGAACGAGGGGTTGAGGACGGAGAGCGGTCCAACGGAAAAAGGAAGGGACAACGCATGGAGCGCCATTGTTGAGCGTTGTTTTATGAGCGGTTTTCCCGGACTTTTTTCTTGTATAAAACTGAGATCGCGTGCGGGACGTCTAATGGGACGTCCTATACCCTGAGTTCCAATCTTCACGAGAAATGGCAAAACGGGACTACTATGAAGTGTTGGGCGTACAGAAAAACGCATCCAAAGACGATATAAAAAAAGCGTATCGAAAACTCGCGGTTCAATATCACCCTGATAAAAATCCGGGCGACAAGGGAGCCGAAGAAAAGTTCAAGGAAGCCACCGAAGCCTATGAAATTCTGGGCGATGAAGAAAAGAAGGCGGCCTACGATCAGTACGGTTTCGCCGGCGTTGACGGGATGAGCGGCGGGCAGGACTTTTCCCACTTCTCTCAGACATTCCGGGGGTTTGAGGACCTTTTTGGCGGCGATTTTTCCAGCATTTTCGACATGTTTGGTATGAGCGGCGGCTCGCGGCATTCAAACGGCGGCGGCGGCATACGCCAAGGCGCCAACCTTCGCTATGACATAGAACTCCCGTTCAAAGATGCGGTATACGGCACCAAAGTCGAAATTCAATACACCCACAACGAACTCTGCGCATCCTGCAAGGGATCCGGGTCTTCAAGCGGAACAGGCAAGAAATCCTGCCCCACCTGCCACGGAAGCGGGCAAGTGCGGCGCAGTCAAGGTTTTTTCACCATGGCGACGACCTGCCCGAACTGTAGGGGCGAAGGCGTCATTATAGAACACCCATGTTCGGGCTGCAACGGGTCCGGCGTTCAAAAAAAACGGCAAAAACTCTCGGTTACCATTCCCGCCGGTGTGGAAAACGGCAAGCGCGTTATTGTTCCGAAGCAAGGCGACGCCGGTCAGAACGGGGGCGCGGCGGGCGATTTGTACGTATTCATCAAGATAAAGCCCCACGAGTACTTCGAGCGCTATGGAAACGATCTGTACTGCGCGATTCCCATTTCTATCACGCAGGCCGCTCTCGGCTCAGAGATACGCATCACGACGCTTGATGGAAAAACCATCAAGGTGAAAGTCCCGGCGGGCAGCCAGAACAACAAACTTTTGCGGGTGCGGGATGAGGGGGTGCCGACGGGAAGCTACCACGGCGACCTTTATATTAAACTCATCGTCAAGGTGCCTGAAAAGCTCTCGAAGCGAAGCAAGGAATTGTTGGAAGAAATCTCCCGCGTTGAGGGCGAAGAAGAAAGCCCGAAACCGATACCGTTAGCCGCCTTGCAAGATTAGCGGCTATGTGGTATAGTATCCATTAATGAATATGGACTATGTACAGCCTGAATTCCATGTCGATCAGCAAGTTGTGTATCCCAGCCAGGGTGTGGGAAAGATCAAAGCCATAGAAAATAGAAACTTTAAGGGCGCCCAAATCCCGTATTATGTCATTTATTTTGAAGTGTCCGACATGATAAGCATGATACCAGTGGAAAAAGCTTATGAATTGGGGATTAGACCTATTGTATCGCCGAAAGAAGCTGAGGAGGCGCTTAATTTTATCGGTGAAAAATACGATCCCATACCTTCTGATTGGAAGCTCCGGTATCAACTGAACCTTGACCTCCTCAAGAAAGGGAGCATCATGGATATTGCCGCTATTGTACGCTCTTTGTACCACCGCAGCCAGATAAAAGAACTCCCCATCATGGAAAGAAAATTGTACGATTCCGCAAAAAAGCTCATGGAAGATGAGATTGCTTTTTCCCTGAACAAAAATCATGAAGATGTTGAACGGATGATCTTTGAGCAACTGGAATGCACCGCTTTAGATGAAGAAACTGCCGGTTATGAGCCGGAAGAGGATATCGCCGGACTGGACGATGGCATTAATATAGAAGATAGCATAGATCCGATTGAAGAATTGCCCAATGAATGACGGGCCTTCCATTGCGGCTGTTATTTGCGCGGCAGGAGATTCTTCCCGCATGGGCGGCGTAAAAAAAGAGTACCGGAAACTGGACGCGCTTGACGATGAAGGAAAGCCCCTCACTGTGCTTGGATCCGCGGTTTCCGCGTTCGCCGCGTCGCCTCGTATTGACACTATCGTGATAACGGTTCCGGTTGCGCCTGAAATCGGGGAATATAAAGCGAGAGAAGCCCTGCCGTCTCGATTTTTGCAAAGCGACGGAAAATCTGCCGCTGTTCCACAGGCGCTTTTTGTTCCGGGCGGCAGTTCCAGACGCATGTCCGTTCATCATGCGCTTTCGTTGCTCGCCGCTTACTATCCCGATTATGTGCTGATTCACGACGGGGCGCGTCCCTGGGTGGACCTTGACCTTATTGAGCGGACGATTGACGCGGCGCTGGCGCACAAGGCGGTAGTCCCCGTTGTACCGCTTGTCGAGACGCCCAAAGAAATCAGCGGCGCCGGCGGGCGCCATGATGTAAAAATCATCACACGGCACTT
>JAIRLZ010000157.1 GCA_031259035.1 Treponema sp.
GCTCTATGCGGATTCCTACAACTGGAGCTACGATATCGGCTTTGTGAAGGACCTGCCGTGGGATGAAAGCATCCTTGATGAGGCGCAAATTGACGCCATCGCCGGCAACCTCAACAAAGTGTTGCCTCTGAGAACCGGCTTTATGACGGCCCGGAATGGCGCCTATCTGGAGGATTCCAGGAAGACATATATTGAAGCCCTTGGCGGGATCATCAGCGTGTATGAGTACTATATTGGCGATACCAGCAAGCTGCCCGCCGGATATAAAGAAACCCTGAAGGAGTACGAGTCCTACAAGGAAACCGCTAAACAGCTCAAAGATGCCATTGACAAGAAGGAAACCTTCACGCTGGAAATACCGGACGTTGATAATTTTACCATCAACTTCGGCAAATTCTTCACTCCCGGACAGTTTGCGTTGGATAGCTTCATTGAGACCGAAGGCTCCGGCGCCGCCAAGTCCCCGGTGTTCTACGGGCTTAATGGGGGCGAACCCGTAAAGATTAGCGCTCTTGAGGACTTTGACACCTACGAAACCATTGGTTTCAAAATCAAGGACGATCCCCTTGCGGAGATCATTGGATATGATCCGGGCGAGTTGTTGCAGGTATCAGGGTTGGTCGATGAGAATGGCTTCTTGGCCTTAGACCCCATGGCCGGTATGATTGCCTGGGCTGTCTACCATTGGGACAATGAAATCAGTGAGAAAATCAAGGATTTTCTCGCTGATGAAGCGCTTCTTTAAGGACAGGCGCCGCTGATAATGGCTAAGTCAGGATCCCCGGCCTTCGGGTTGGGGGTCTTTTTTATTTTGCACTTTACTCTACAGGCATTCTGTCAAGAAGCGTCCGATCAGCCTGCGCCGCCTGTCGGCCCTCTTGCCCCAGTATACGCCATTTCTTCGGATGGCGGCAGTTTGTGGGTTGAAGATGGTCGCGGCTCAGGCTTTTGGGGGACTGCCTTTTCCCTGAACTGCGGACATCTGTATGGATCTGCCGGGGCAGGGGGCTTGTTTTCTAATCTTCCCGCTTTTGACACGAATTATACTGGGGTCTGGTTTAACGCCGGTATGAATGCCTTCCGGCTGGGGCTGGATGTTTCAGGAGGGCTTTTTCATCAGGACGCCTTCAATGGGGAAGCGCTCGGCGTTCCGGTAAGCAATGACGGCGCCGGCGGGTATTTCCTGCGAATAGGGCTGCCGTTGCGGTTTGGAGACTGGAGCGCCGGGACATCCCTCCTTTTCGCTCAAGGTTTTTGGAAGGATGGGGATCTGTACTGGTTTTTT
Organism: Treponema sp.; assembly: GCA_031259035.1. Classification (GTDB taxonomy): domain Bacteria; phylum Spirochaetota; class Spirochaetia; order Treponematales; family Breznakiellaceae; genus JAIRKH01. Next base: position 1,286 of record JAIRLZ010000157.1, read on the forward strand.
GGCAAGCCCCAGATTCCCGCTTTGCTCGCCCCCGGCGTCTCTGTCGCCTTTCGGGAAGAACAGCGCCTGTATTTCCACTATCTTTCCCTAAATCCGCGTATGCTCAACCTTTTTGACGAAAAACTCTTTGCCGGTCATGTTGACGGCTTCACTACAGCCTATCGCTGGACATTTAACCGGAAGCCTTTCAGCATGGACATGGTTGTAGGTTGGCTTTCTGTATCAGGGAGCATGGAAGGGAGTCTCAATTCTGAGAACCAGCCTTATCTTTTATTTCCCTACACCTTTTACGACGCATCTTGTAACACCCGTTTTCACGGGCTTTTTGGCGTACTGACCGCAGAGTACCGGCGGGGCTTTTTTCGCTTGAATACGACCATAGGATTTGCCCAGACGCTTTCAGGAGAAATTAATCTGTCCCTGCATACAAAACAAAAAAATTTGTCCTATATGGGCGTCTTGATCTTTGACGGACGGGAGGAGTACGACTCATGGTCTCTCAATTCGGAAGGACTTGGCGGGGCTTTTCTCTTCATTAAAGGGGGGCTTGAAGCGCTTCCCCTTGGCCGAAACCGGAATGGGCCGCGTCTAGCAATAACGGTGGGAAAGATCTTCGCGCTTCCCTGGGGCTATGAATCGCTCCTGAATTCCGGCGTTTTTGACCGGGATGGTGGAGGCGGTGAAAAACCAGGCGCTGCCGGAGGCGGAATAACTCTCACCAGCATACTACTTTCGGGTCTATCTTTCTGTTGCGCCATCACATGGTAAGCGGCGGCTGCCATTATATAAGAGAGATGCAATGGTACGAATCCGTGTTCGCGGCATACGCATTACGCGAGAAGCGGAGCGCCTTCGCCTCTTTCAATTGAGGCTGTTCCAAAACTGACGCCATAGGGCGTTTTGGAACAGCCTCATCATAGTATTTTTTAAAAGCTCTCCCCCAGTCAAATCGATCTACTGGTTTATATAATGGGAGTCTGTACACCGTCACCGAGGCGATTGTCAGCGCCAAAAGAATCGCCGCAACCAGCAGGCAATGGTACACTACGAGTCCAGTGCCTGACGCTGATCTTGCGGCGAAGCCTGCGGTGTTTCTGTCGCTTTTACGCAGGACTTTCCTTTAAAAAACGCCGTCTTATGTATGCGCTTCCCGCAATATCGTCCAAGACTTTGGCTTCCTCGTTAAAAATCTCCTTCCGGTATGCGGCGGCCTCATCGGATTTCACTTTGTCCAGCACATCGCGGTTGCGGGAGGCTTCAAGATAGACTTCTCTGGCGGCTTCCACCTTGAGTTCCGCCTGCGCCGCGTCTTTAATCAACCGCTCCTTGGTGGCGTCAAGCCGCTGTACATACCGGTCAAACGTCATAATCTCGGCGACTCCGTAGCCAAGCGCAAATCGTTCCGAAGACACACGCGCCTTCTCACTGGCGACTGCGGTTATGTTCCGCTCTATACGGATCAGCTCCCCCACAGCCCTGCCAAGCGCGATTTCCGCCTCCTGTTCGTGGTACTTTCGGACATCAAGGATACTTTCCAAATTGAAGGAAAACTGTTTCATAACGTGTATGGTATTATATCATAAAATAAGGCGCTTGACAAGAAGCGGCCTCTGGAAACCCCGATTGGGTTCCCAGAGGCCGCTCGGAGAAAATCGCCAATTCATTGTAGGGAACCTCTAAAAACTGTCGAACCGCAGGTTCGCTAACCGCAGGTTCGCGTTTTTAGAGGTTCCCTGTAGTATAAGCAATCACGAAAAAGCGGTTTTCTCCTTGGGCTAAGAGAACTTCTAAGAACCGAAGTTTTTAGAAGTTCTCAAGAAGCCGTTCCAATTTTAGGTTTTCGCGCTTCTCATCAGAAAAAATCCAACGGCCACAAAGAAGAACACCGGAAACCACGCGCCCGCAAAAGGAGGAACGTAGCTCAGTTTTGCCATCATCATGGCGATCATGTCCATCACATAGAAAACTGTCGCCGCGGCGAGGCTTGACAGCAGGGTCATAAGCAGGATGTTCTTTCTGAAGCGCCCGCCCATGGACATGGAGAGGATCACCACTACAAAAGAAGTGCATGAAAACGAGTAGCGGTGATAGTAATCCGCTTCCGCCGCGACGAAGGGCAGTCCGGCGGCCCTGAGGTCTTTTACCAGAAAAGCCGCTTCTTTTGCGGGCAGTTCATCGGCTTTTACCGCGCTCCTCCGGAACGTATCCGGGCTTTCACGGTAGTCGTCAGTAACGGGATGGTTTTTCGCCCGCAAAAAGTCGTCTTCCCACCGGTACACAATGGCGTTGGAAAGTTCCCAGTATTCGCCATTCCACGCCGCGTTGGGAGCGCGCACCAGCGAAGAAAAAGAGCCATCCTCGTTTTGCTCAATGATGTTCACACCCTCCAGAATTTGCGTGGTATAATCGTAATAATCAACCGAATAGATGAGAGCGCCGCCCTTGGCCTTGACAACAATGTCAGAATTGTTTTCCGATGCATTTGATTGATGAAGCAACTTTCGGGATAGATCGTTCTTCATCTTCAATGTTGGAATCACCACGTCGTTGTCAAAATGGAACATAAAAAAGGAGGACAGGACGCCTATGACGATCAAGGGCATACAGAAGCGCCAGAACGGGATGCCCGACGAGAACACAGCTGTCAATTCGTTTCTTCCATATAAATCTCCGAGCGTATACCCTGCGGAAAACAGGAGGGAAACCGGCAGAGCGTAGGAGAAACTCTTGGGAATATAGTAATATGAAACCGTAAGTATCTGTTGGATCGAAACTTCATAATTAAGATAACGCCATAGGTTGGTGAAAAGATCGAGCAGAATGACGATCATCACAAACATAAAACACGCGATAATAAAGATCGGCATGAACTGCCGCGCCAGATACCTGTCCAATGTCATCATTTGCGGATCCTTTTTATGCACAGAACAAGCCCTATGCCCATAGTAAGAATGTCGGGAAACCACATAGTCAAGAAAGGCGAGTAACCGGAACGCAGCCCAAGCGTCTGCCCTCCGAAAAGAAACACCCAGTAGACAACGGAGATGACGACTCCCACCAGAAAGCCTACGGTCTGACCGCTTCTTTTCGCAAACAGTCCCAACGGGATGGACAGAAACACGAATGCGAACGCCGCAAAGGGCAGGGAAAACTTTTTATAAAATTCAAGAAGGTACTGCGACAAACTCCTGTCTTTTTTGATGTTCGCCGCCACAGCGTATTCTTTTATAAAATCAGCCTCCATCGCCCCCCGCGTGTTCCATGCGGCGCCAGACGGACCTTCTCTCAGACTCGCTTCCAAGCCAAGGGATTGCCCCAAAACTTTGTTGTACTGCGCGTCCAGCAACACCCGCAACGCCATTCTCTTTGAGACCACTTCCCTGTAAACGTCAACGGAAGTCATTTCCCGCGGACTAATGGATGTCGACGATTGTATCAAGTCTTCTTGGGACACCCAATACCGCAGGAAAGCGCTCGACGCGTAATCGTAATCGAATTTGGCGACCTCTTTTGACGACTGAATAAAAGCGTTGGTCAAATCAAGGCTCAACCCCTCTTTACCCGCGTCCCGCAGCCGTGCATTCTCCGCCATGATGAGCCTGCGCTCGCCATTGGAGGTTTTGTCAAGGATAAAAATGTTGTCAATAGAATTCCCCGCGACATTTCCCGTAACGATCACCGTATCCCGGTACCGTTTCACCGAATTGGATTCCAGTTCCAGCGCCGGGGTGGATACGGCAATCTTTCGGTACAATTTATTATACTGCAAAGTTCCAGCCGGCATCAGCACATCGTTGGTAAAAAAAGACGCCAGCGAAATGACGATCCCCATAAAAAGACTCGGCGCAAAAATATTTTTATACGAAAGCCCAGACGAAAGCATAACCAGCGCCTCGTTGTCCGAAGCGAGCCGCCCTATGGTCATCAAGACCCCGACAAGCGACGCGAAGGGCGCCGACAGCGACATGATTTGCGGAATCGCGTAGAGTATCAGCAACACCACCTGCTGAACAGGCACTCTCTTCGTGAGGATTTGTTGAGCCATGAGCAGAAGCTGGTTTACAAAGAAGATGAAAAAGAAAAAAAGAAAAGAGACAAAAAAAGAAAAGAGAATTTCTCCGGTTATGTACCTGATTATAGTCCACGACAGTGAACGGCGGATTGTCATCGTTGCCATAGCGTATTTATAAAAGTATACGATAAAAAACAAGGATTGTAAAGCAAGCGAGGCGCCTCCAATATAGAGCGCCGGAATTATTCCCACGTCTTGCGGGAATCCCGCGCGGGGACTCCTCTTTTTTCTCTCTACTTCTGCTTTTGGAACAGGCTCTACTGTTCTTGAAATATTCTTTCTTTTTCGCTAAAATAAAAGCGTTCTCATAGTGCGCCCGTAGTTCAATTGGATAGAATCCCGGCCTTCGAAGCCGGTTGTTGCAGGTTCGAGCCCTGTCGGACGCAGCCGCCTTTGACGCGGCTATTCCCGCCGCTTTCTCACGCCGACGCACGAGGCGACGGCGCGTTCCTTGCCGGAAAAAAGCCCGTGAACCGGCGTATTCACCACGAAAACGCCGTGATTCTGGGAGCGTAGGGCAAGGGCGGTTGAACCGCCGCCGTCAAAGTTTATGGCGTCAACAGCGCCGAGTTTTTGGAGGATGAGCGCGGTTTCCGCTTCGGTTGCGCCCACGCTGGCCAGTTGTCTGCCGTCAACGACAAGAAGATAGAGGATGGCGCCGTGTATGCCCGCCGCGGAACGGGGGTGGCGTTTTTCACCTTGTTCTGATACGGCGCGTTCCGTAAGGGCGCCGTCTTTCAGAATGGCGTAGAACCCGCCGACCGCGTTCCAAATGGAACCGCCATTGCGTATCGCGCCGCGTATCGCGCCCTGATTTTCTATCGCCATAGCGCCATCCGCGTAGAAAACAAGGGCGTCGTATCTGGCGACGGGCGCGGAAACAACAACGCCGTTTGAAACCGTAAGCCCGACGATGTTCCGCTTTTCCCCTTCCGTTTCAGAGACCGGATAAAACGGCGACGCATTGACGCCCACAATACAGTCAAACCGCTCGACAAAGCGTGAAACAGAAGACGCCGGCACAACATTGGCTTCAAAATTTCCGTCAACTGCTTCTCTGGGACTTATAACGATTTCAAGATTAAGATGAGATGTGTCTATGCGCGCCGCCCAAAATCGCAGCTTCGGGCGGCTGACAACGCCGGCAAGCAGGTCAACGCCTTGTTCAAAAGGCTGCCATTGCGGGATAAAGCCGTCAAGAAAGCCGGACGTTTTAGATCGGGGCGTTAGGCACGAAAAAAACAACAGAATGTACAGGCATACGCCCCCCTTTTTTAGCATTAGTATTCCGATCTGCCTTTGCGGGACTTCTTGAGCAGCTTGCGCTGAAAGGCTTTTTTCTTTCGGTTAAGAATGGTGGAAGGCTTCTCGTAATACTCCCTCTTCTTGAACTCGCGGATAATGCCTTCTTTCTCAACCATGCGTTTAAAACGCTTGATGGCTTTTTCCAAGAGTTCATTGTCATCTACAATAATGTGCGCCATGTAATCACCTCCCTTCCTTCACGGTTAATTTTTTTCTTTTTTAATAGCTAGAAGCGCCGCGCTCCCACAGCGATCAGATGGACTCCGCATAGACTGGCTCCAGAATCTGCCGCCATAGGCGCCGCGCGCAAGACGCATTTAAACTATTATAATGAGACAGGCGTCTTTGTCAAGAGGGACGCCGCCGCCCCGCAAACGAACAGTGTTCCTCATCCCGCTCCCGCACCGCTTCCTCAATAAGCGCGCCTATTTCGAGCCGCTCGTAATACGCCGCCGCTTCCTCCACATCTCCCCGAAGCTCCGGATGCTTTGGACTGAACAGAACGCAGCAATCCTCATAGGGCAGGATAGAAATTTTATACGCGCCTATTTTTTCGGCTATGCGGGTGACGCTTTCCTTGTCCATGCCGATAAGCGGACGCAGAATGGGCAGGGTCGTACGGCTTTCGGTACAGCGGATGTTTTCGATGGTCTGACTTGCCACTTGCGAAAGACTCTCCCCGCTTATGAGGCACGCGCAACCCTCCTCACGGGCGATGGATTCGGCGGCTTCCATCATCGCCATACGGAGGAGAATCGTCGTCCACGCCGGAGGCGCCTTCTCCTTTATACGCATGTGCGCCTTGGTAAAACCCACGATGTGAAGCCGGACGCCGAGCGTGTAGCGTCCCAGCGTTTCGGCGAGCCGGACGACCTTGTCGCGGGCTTCCTTTGATGTGTAGGGATATGCGTGAAAGTGAACCGCGTCTATGCTCATGCCCCGCCCGGCCATCAAGAAGCCGGCGACCGGCGAATCAATGCCACCGGACAGGAGGAGCAGTCCGCGTCCGGCGGTTCCGACCGGCAAGCCCCGCAGCCCTTTGCGGCTGCCGGCATATATGTACGCTTTTTCCCGTATCTCGACCGTGATGACAGCGTCCGGCTTATGAACATCGACCTTTAGGGCGGGAATCGCGGCGAGAACAGCCTCGCCCGCAACCGCCATGATCCCGTAGGATTCGAGCGGGAACCGTTTGTCCGTGCGCCGCGCTTCCACCTTGAAGGTTTTAACGGCCGCGGCGGCGCCATTGGCAAGGAGGGCGCGGGCTTCTTCAACGCACACTTTGCAAACCGCCTCAACGGTTTTTTCGCAGAAGCGGGTTTTAGCCCAGCCTGTTATACCGAACAGGTGATCCAGCGCGAATTCAATTTTTTCAGCAACGTTTTCAGCAACGTGTATAAAATAACGCCCATCCGTCGCGACGAGTTGGGCGCCCGTTCCTTTCAACAGGAAACGGGCGTTGCGCCTCAAGACCCGCTCAAAACCGCCCCGGTTTTCACCTTTGAGCGTGAGTTCGCCGAGTTTGAGGAGATAGGTGACGGCTTCAGGAGAATCCGGCATACAGCGGGTCTTCTGTTACGGTTCCACCCGCCTGCGGTCGCGGGGGAAGAGGCTGGCTTCCTTCACGTTGGCAATGCCCAGAATGCGGGACGTGAGGCGCTCGCAGCCAATGGCGAAGCCGCCGTGGGGCGGGCAACCGTATTTAAGCAGGTCCAGGTAGTTCGTAAAATTCTCCGCCTTTAAGCCGAATTTAGGCAGAACGTCAAGGAACGCCTGATAATCGTGCTGTCTCCTGCCGCCGGTGGTGATCTCCAGCCCCCGGAACAGGGCGTCGAAACTCATGGTGCGGCTTGCGTCAAGCGGATAGGTGTAGAACGGGCGGTACCGCCGGGGAAATTCGTTGACAAAGAGCAAATCAGAGCCGTATTCCCGCAGCGACCATGAACAGAGGAACCGCTCCGCTTCCGGCGTGATGTCGAAAATGCGTCCGCCTCCCATTTTGGCGGATTCGGCGCCGGCTATTTTCACGGCTTCCTCGTAGCGTACCGTAGGAGATTGGCTCACGGCGTCCGCATTGGGAACAGCCGCGTTCCACAGGGCGAGTTCAGCGGAGTTCTTTCGCGCCGTTTCTTCAAAAATATGGGTTAAAAGCCCTTTTTCAAGCTCAATAAGGTCTTTTTCTGAATCAATAAAGCCCATTTCCACATCCAGAGATACGTACTCGTTCAAGTGGCGCGGGGTGTCGTGCTTTTCGGCGCGGTATGCGGGCGCAACCTCGAAGACCCGCTCCATGCCGCTTGCGACCATAGTCTCTTTATAAAATTGGGGCGACTGGGCGAGGTAGACCTTGCGGTCAAAATACGCGACTTCGAACAGTTCCGAGCCGCCTTCGGTGCTGCTGCCCACCAGCTTGCTGGTCTTTATTTCGGTGAAGTCCTGGGAGCGCAAATATGCGGAGAACGCCTCAATGACGGTCGCCTGCACCTTGAAAATCGCCTTGATTTTGGGACTGCGCAGAGACAATCCGCGGTTGTCCAGAAGCGCTTCCAAGCCGGTTTTGCCGGGATCGCCATTCACCTGATACGGCAGATCGCCAGCGGCGCGGGCGATGCATTCAAGAGCTTGCACTTTGATTTCAGCTCCGCCCGGCGCTTTTTCGTTCAACGCGGGCGTACCTTTAACGGAAATGACGGATTCAAGCGTCAGCGCCGGATCCTTGTCCAATACAAGCTGCACAAGTCCGGATCTGTCCCGCAGCACAATGAAGACGACGCCTCCCATATCGCGGATGCGATGAACCCACCCTTTCAGTTCAACTTCACCAGCCGCGCCGCCGCCGTCAGACACGCCGTCCGTTTGTTGTTCCCGCGCCGCCTGAGCCACATCTTTTGCCAATATTCGCATAATGCGCTATAGTACCATATTCAAGGGAAATATTCTACGGGGAGTCGCCGTCTTCTCGCGCTATGGAGAAAAACCCCTTGCCGCAACCGCTTGTAGTACAATAGCGTTGTTCAGAAACCTCAGTTTCTGAACAACAACCATTAAAAAAACGTAGTTTTGCAAGGCTAATGCCGGCTTTAGCCTGAAAAACTGCGCGACTTGTTTAACAACCAACACTGACTTCCGTACCGGATAGTGCGCTTTCATGACCGGGCGCTCGGCGTCCAAAAAAGACTCGTGATCGGCGTAGTCATCGGTGTATTTACAGGCAAACGCCGTTTTGCCGTCTTTCTCATAGGGGGACAACCGGAGGCTGCCCGCGTAGTTTATCGATCCCGCCTTGACATCAAAAACGGCGTCTTCAAGCTCAAAAACATTCAGGTTGTTTTTATAATATACATACTTAAACATGTAGCGTCCCGCAGGGAGCTTTATAAAAATGAAATTTCCCCCCGTGTGCAGACGGCCGCGGTCAAACACCGCGGCGGCGGAAGAGAAGGGGCCGCTTTCTTTGGCGGTGTTCCGGGGGTAAAGCGAAATCCGCGCTCCCGGAACATCCGTGACAATCACGGCGAAGAGAACCCCCTCTTTCGTTTCATCAATGGCGTTTGGGGAATCACGCAGGTCAAGCGTTATACAAGACGAAACCGAAAAGACAAGACACATAAAAAAAATAGCGGCGCCGCTTTTCATAAGGCGTCCCTTTTGGTTTTAAGATTGTATCGTGAAACGCCCGCCCTGTGGTTTATTTCCTGAGCTAAGATTTCCAGATGCCGCCATAATTGCGAGCCGGGCGACACTTCGGAAACGCTGTTGGCGGGTTCCGCGAGTCCGTCTTCACGGCTTCAATCTGACCGTGCGCTTGTTGCGAGATGGCTTCCGGTATAAGCTGCGGGCGGCAGTTTAATGAACAGAAACACGCCGCGTTCCCGCCGCGTATGCGGCGCTATGGACGACGCCATGACAGGGCGGCTGGGCAAGTCATGCCGGGGGTAACGCCCCGCGCGCCGCTCGCGCGGCGCTTGTCATCGTTGCCCTTCGCCGGTTTTCACCACCCCCGCGCCCGCCGGGCAATTTCAAGATTTTTTTGGGCAAAGGTATAGTTCGGATCGAGCCGCAACGCCCGGGTGAAGTCCGCAATCGCCCGGTCGTAGTCCCCTTTTTTGTAATACGCATCGCCGCGGTTGTTATACGCCGACACATAATCCGGATCGATACGCAACGCCTGGGTGAAGTCCGCAATCGCCCGGTCATAGTCCCCTTTATTGCGATACGCATTGCCGCGGTTGATATACGCCGACACAAAATTCGGGTCGATTCTGATCGCCTGGGCGAAGTCCGCAATCGCCCGGTCATAGTCCCCTTTGTAATAAGATGCAAGACCGCGGCCGTGATACGCCTGCACATGCTTCGGATCGAGCAGTATCACCTGGTTGTAGTCCGACATGGCCCTGTCAAAATCCTTTTTGGCTTCGTAGGCGACGCCGCGGTTGTGATACGCCGATACATACTTCGGATCGATCCTGATCGCTTGGGTGTAGTCCGCAATCGCTCGATCATAGTCCCCTTTATTACGATACGCAAGGCCGCGGTTGATATACGCCGACACAAAATTCGGGTCGATTCTGATCGCCTGGGTGAAGTCCGCAATCGCCCGGTCATAGTCCCCTTTAGTGCGATACGCAACGCCGCGTCCGTGATACGCCTTCGCATAATTCGGATCGAGCAGTATCACCTGGTTGTAGTCCGACATGGCTCTGTCAAAATCCTTTTTGACTTCGTAGGCGACGCCGCGGTTGTGATACGCCAATGCATACTTTGGATCGATCCTGATCGCTTGAGTGTAGTCCGCGATAGCCCGGTCGTAGTCCCCTTTATTATGATACGCAAGGCCGCTCTCAACATAGCTTTTGGCGCTGTGCGCCGGCGTACTAGCGGGCGGCGGCGGCGCGGGTTGCGCGGTCTGCGCCGAGGGGCGCGAACCCAGATAGGCGATCCCATAAAACTGGTTGTACACCGCAGGGCGTTGGACCCCGCCCGATACCCGCGCCACATCGCCTCCGGTGAGACGAAACACTTCGTTCACGTCGATCCCAGGCGTTTTCAGATTTTTCAAAAGCTGGCTGGTGAAGAGCCCGTTGCGCCCCGCGCCGTCGGAGGCGGTCGCCCCAGCCGCGGTCGCGTAGACTATGATGCTGTCGGCGGGCTGGTTCCCCACCACTTGCAACCCCCGCGACCCGCTCCTCCCCCAGCTAAACGGATTGTCCCGGCAGGCGTCAAGCACAACTATGTTCAACTCGTTGCCCGCCTGATTTATCTCGTCCAGCATCGCCTGTACGGACACCGCCCGGTCGCGCAAGTAGGCTTCGCTCCTGATGTCGGCGTCCACCGGTATCAGGTAGTTCACGCCCCCGGATTGAACGCCATGACCAGCGTAAAACAGAAAGCCGTAGCTGTTTTTTGACACCGAAAGCCGGTTTTTGAAGCGTTCAATCGCATCTTCCATCTGCACCCGTCCGCTGTCGACCACAGCGTCGACCGTGAAGCCCAACTCCCGCAGAGACGCCGCCATGTCGTTCGCGTCGTTCACTGGATTGTTCAGGCGCGCAAGGTTTTTGTACGCCCCATTGCCGATAACCAGCGCGTATTTCTGCTGGGCCGCGACCGGCGCTAGAGACGACAACGACAAAACGGCGAACACCGCCGCCGCCACACTGATCTTTTTCATCCTATTCCTTCCTTAGCTTAATGAATAATCCCCGCGCCCCAGTTTCACGCCCCACAGGGCGAGGCATTAACCCTTTTTATAAAAATGACATTCGGCGCTCACGGGACAATCCGGTACGTGAATTTCGCCGTGGCGACCGGACGCATGTCCGTCCGCGCATGTTCCCGCTCCGCCGTGACGCCCCGCACAAGCAGGCTGTTTGAATGACGAGGCTCTTCATACACGCCAACCAATATCATTTCTTCGTTCCTCGCATATATGATCGGAAAGCAACCGCGCCTCCGACTCGAAACGGATAAGCGTGATCTTTGTGTGTGCAGGCAAGGTTTTGTGTCTGACACCGCTTCATAATGGACGACGGGGCAGTCTGAAAGGAGAGGGATACAAGTCCTCCACATGAACATTTTATAACCTGCATAATGGCAGTATACCGCTTTTTATTGAAAAATGTAAAGCGGATGCGGATTTTTTTGAAAAAACGGCGGCCCCGCGCATTGAGAATAAATTTTAGTATTCCAGCATGGAACGCATACACAGGACGGCCGCGTAAATTCCGCTTTTATATCCAATAGAGCCTGTTCCAAAACGCGAACTACATGTGCGAACACGAGTTCAGCGAACCTGTGGTTGCGAACCTGCGGTTCGGGTTAGTTTTGAAACAGGCTTTAATATTTATATCTTTTTCTATCCATGAATTATTGTTTGATTATCTTCTTTCTTATATCCGCTTCTTCAAGTCCATCCATTTTCTTATCCTTCGCATCCTCTTAATCCAT
>JAIRLZ010000162.1 GCA_031259035.1 Treponema sp.
CCCCCGCGGGGGGGGGGGGGGCCCCCAATCGACCGATTCATCGAACATAATCTGATTGTTTGCCAGTCGCCCACTTTTGTTTCTTAACGCCCCTTTTGAAAGTTTAATGGTTTTTAATCGAGGCGGTTCCAAAGCTGAAGTTTTGGAACCGCCTCTTACCCTTCCGCTCCATCGGGAATGAAGTTCCCGCGCCAACCGGATTTCGGAATGGACTCAATCATATACGTTTTACGGTCGCTTGTCAAGACTTTTTATGAATATGTTAAAAATTGCGGGGGGATAAAAAACCTCTTGCCAAAAATCGCAAAGTACGTCATAATTCGTTATGGAAATTCGTTCAATTTTTCGCAATATATCCCCCATTGACCACCGGTATTCGATTTCGGAAAAAGACCTGTTTGACGCGCTTGCGGCATGGATTTCAGAGGAAGCCTCCATTCGGGCGTGCGTCAAGGCGGAAACAGCCCTTGTCATCGCCCACCTTGCGGCGCGAGGCGATCTGACGCCCGCGTTGCGATCCGCTCTTGAAAAAGCCGGAGACAGCGTGGAGCCTGATGAAGTGTACGCCGAGGAAGAGAAAACACGGCACAACATACGGGCGTTGGTGAATGTACTCAAGAGAAAAACGCCGCCTGAAACCGCGCCGCTGGTGCATCTGGGCGCGACCAGCGTTGACATACTGGATACAAGCCTTTCCTACCGTATGAAACATGTTACGCAAGAGGTCGTACTGCCGAATCTCAGGAAGCTGGAATTGTCGCTCTGCGATTTCGTGGAAAAAGAGGCTGAAACTCCGCAGGTCGGGCGCACTCACGGGCAGCACGCGGTGCCGATCACCCTGGGTTTTGCCATAGCCGAATATGTGTCCCGGCTTGGCAAGTCCATTCTGGAAATCGGGAAACGTTCCGCGGAACTCAAGGGCAAGCTCGCGGGCGCCGCAGGCGCGTACAACGCGACGGCGATGATAGTCAAAGACCCGGAAGCCCTGGAAAAAATCTACCTCGCCGAACTGGGGCTTGAGCCGTCCGAACATGCCACCCAACTCGTGGAGCCTGAATACCTCTTGCGGCTGCTTCTGGAATTCAACACCGCGTTCGGCGTTATCGCAAACCTTGCCGATGATCTCCGCAACCTTCAGCGCAGCGAGATTGGCGAAGTGCGGGAAGGGTTCGCGTCCGAACAGGTGGGATCTTCCACCATGCCGCAGAAGCGCAACCCATGGAACAGCGAACACGTCAAAAGCCTCTGGAAGGCGTTCATGCCCCGCGTACTGACCTTTTTTATGGATCAGATAAGCGAACATCAGCGGGATCTCTCCAATTCGGCGAGCCAGCGTTTCATAGCGGATTATGTGACCGGCTTTTGCATGGCCGTCCGCCGCATGACCAGCGTGGTGGAAGGGCTTGGCGTTGACAGGGAGCGCCTGCTGTCCAACCTGCGCGGCGGCGGCATTCCGGGCGGCGTCATGGCCGAGCCGGCGTACATTCTGCTCGCCGAAACCGGCGTTTCAGACGCCCATGAGGTTGTCCGCGCGATCACCCTGTCCGCCGAAAAGGAAAAGACGAGTTTTGCCGAGGCCCTTGCGAAACAGCCGGATGTCTTGGATCGCATCGGCGGCAAACTCGTAGAACTGGGGCGGATTTCTTCAAAAGAAGACGCGCTTTCGTTCTTCGGGCAGCCCGAACAGTATTGCGGGCTTGCCCCGGAAAAAGCGAAGGCGCTTGCCAAAAAATACAGAGACATGATGAATAGGGTTGTTCAGAAACCTCAGTTTCTGAACAACAACCATTAAAAAACGCGGGTTTGCCAGGCTAAAGCCGGCTTTAGCCTGAGTTCGGGTTGGTTTTGAAACAACCTTTGGAAAAAGCGGTCAAGCCCGCTTTTTTTCGTTACATCTAAGAGCGCCGTTCCAAGACTGACGCCATAAGGCGCGTTTTGGAACGGCCTCGAATATATAAGGGAGCCAGTTTCAAAACGCGAACCGCGTTCGGGTTGGTTTTGGAACTGGCTCAAGGAGGAAAATATGTTTACCGAAGCCTATTCGTACGATGATGTGCTTCTGTTGCCCGGGTATTCCGACATTCTGCCCAAGGACTGCGATGTGCGGACTACATTATGCGCCGATGTGAAGTTGAACGCGCCTATCATTTCAGCGGCGATGGATACGGTTACCGAAGAAAAACTCGCCATAGCCATCGCCCTTGAAGGCGGAAGCGGGGTCATTCACCGCAATCTGAGTCCGGAATGCCAGGCGCGGCAGGTCGCCAATGTCAAACGGTACCTCAACTGGATCATAGACACGCCGGTTACTGTTGACGCCGAGGCGCTGGTCAAAGATATTAAGGTGATGATGGGGAAATTCAACGTGTCTGGAATGCCGGTTGTCAATAAGGACGGTACGCTTGCCGGCATCATCACGAACAGAGACCTGCGTTTTTGCAAAGACGACGGTCTTTCTGTTGTTGACGTGATGACTCATAAAGTGGTCGTTGAGGAAGGCGAGCCGTCTGTGGCAAGCGCGCGGGAGAAATTCAACAAACACCGCATCGAAAAACTGCCGGTGGTGGACGAGCGGAGGCGGCTTACCGGGTTAATCACTGTGAAGGATATGGAGAAACACGCCAACTTCCCCCATGCGGCGACCGATAAAACCGGACGGCTCATCGTCGGCGCGGCGGTGTCTCCGCAGGATTATATGGCGCGTATGCCGCTTCTTAAAAACGCCAAGGTCGATTACGTAGTGCTTGACACCGCGCACGGGGACTCGAAAAACGTATGCGACGCGGTGAAAGGCATAAAAGATCGTTTCGACGTACCGGTTGTCGCGGGGAACGTCGCGGCGAAAGACGGAACGCGGCGGCTCATTGCAGCCGGGGCGGACGCAATAAAAGTGGGCGTGGGTCCGGGATCGATCTGCACCACCCGCATTGTGGCGGGCGTGGGCGTGCCTCAATTTACCGCGGTGTGGGACTGCGCCGAAGAAGCCGCGTCGTACAACATTCCGGTTGTCGCGGACGGCGGAATCAAGTTTTCAGGCGACATCACCAAGGCAATCGGCGCCGGCGCGAACGTCGTGATGATAGGCAACCTGTTCGCCGGCTTGAAGGAAGCTCCCGGACGGGAGATTATTTACGATGGGCGCATCTACAAGGAATACCGGGGCATGGGCAGTCTCGGCGCCATTAAAGACGGCGCGGGCGACCGGTACCAGATTTCCAAAGACGAAAGCCCGGTGCCGGAGGGCATTGAAGGCCGGGTGCCGTACAAGGGGGAATTGCGGAACTACCTGCACCAACTGACGTCCGGCTTGCGCAAGGGCATGGGGTATTGCGGGTGCAAGAATATTGACGAATTGAAAAAGTACCGCAAATTCGTGAAGATTACGGCCGCCGGTCTCAAGGAAAGCCATACGCACGATGTCACCATCACGCAAGAAGCGCCGAATTATTCGAGGGGGTAAGGAATGGCTATAGCGCGATACATACAGAACAGCCTTTCGTCGTCTTCCACAATCAGGAAATTGTTTGAAGAAGGGGCGGCGTTAAAAAAACAATACGGCGCTGACAAAGTTTTTGATTTTTCCATTGGAAACCCCGATGTTGAGCCTCCGGCGGCGTTTCACGAGGTTTTTCTGCGCCTTGCCCAGGAAGACGCCAAAGGCTCACATGGGTACATGCCAAACGCGGGCTTTCCGGATGCGCGGGAAAAAATCGCGCGGAAAGCCGGGCGCGAGCATAACGTCGTTTTGGATGGCGGCCATGTGGTGATGGCGGCTGGCGCCGCTGGCGGCCTTAACGCGGTGTTCAAGGCCATCCTCAATCCCGGGGACGAAGTCATCGTGCCAACGCCGTACTTCATGGAATACCGCGCTTACGTGTCCAACCACAACGGCGCGCTCGTTGAAGTTCCGGCAATGGATGACTTTAACCTTGACATCAACGCGATAAAGGCGAAGCTGACGCCGAACACCGCGGCGATTCTCATCAACTCGCCGCACAACCCAACCGGACGCATCTATCCTGAACAGACCATCGCGTCGCTGGCAGCCGCGCTTACGGATCACGGCGCGGCGTGCGGACGCCTCCCGTACCTTGTCGCGGATGAGCCGTACCGCGAAATCGCGTACAATACGGTTGTTCCTCCCATACTTTCCGCGTACAGCGAATCCATTGTCGTGTCTTCTTATTCAAAGAGCCTTTCGCTGCCGGGCGAGCGCATCGGGTACATCGCGGCAAGTCCAACCATTTCCGACAAAAATGATGTGATGAACGCCTTGATATACGCCACCCGCATACTTGGGTTTGTGAACGCGCCCGCGCTTATGCAGCGCATTGTCGCGGAACTCACCGAAGCGCGGGTTGATATTGATGTGTACGCCCGCAGGCGCGACGCTTTCAAGCGGACGCTTGACGACGCGGGGCTTGCCTATGCGGAACCGGAGGGCGCGTTTTATCTGTTTGTCAAAACGCCGGACAAGGCGGGCGGCGATGACGTGAAATTCTCGGATCACCTCAAGAAACACCTGATACTCGGCGTACCGGGATCAAGTTTCGGCAAACCGGGCTGGCTCCGGTTCGCCTATTGTGTGGACGAAGCCATTATCCGAGCGTCAGCGGGCGCGTTCAAGAAGGCGATGGAGGCGTTTTAGGCGACTTGATTAGGGCGCGGCCCCTTTACAAGCTTCTTACCCCTGGAGAAAATTGGATAAACCGCACATGCTAAACCCATAAAGAATGAGCAATTTTCTCCAAAAGCCTGTTCCAAAACTAATTGGAACAGGCTCAGGTCCCTTGTTTTTCCGGGATTTTCAGCATAATCCACATTATTGCTAAAAAACAGCATCCCATGTCTTCTGCCTTCCATGTCAGAAGACGACTGGAGAATGGGGACAAAAAAGCTTCGCCCAATGTTCCGGCTGTTCACGAACTTTCGGTTCGGCGACATTTGGGCGGCGCTATAAAGAAACCCGCGGGGTTTCGCGCCGCCCAAATGTGCTGGAGCAACAATGGCGTGGGAATGTTCCCTAGCGAAGCTGGGGCGCGTAGCGGAATGACCTAGGATCTGTTCAGAAATAACATGACCAAACGGTCATGTTATTTCCTAATTGCGCAAGCAATTAAAACAAAATGCTGTGCATTTTATTTATGAACAGTTCCCTAGCAGCCTGTTGCGCTTGTAGGTTTTTATGGTTTTTTCATTATTGTAAGAAAATTTCTTGGATTTAATGGCGTCTACCAGGCCCGGCTTGCGCTTCGCCGCCGGATCGAACCACGCGAAACCGCACCCGGCGCATGACGCTTTCGCGCGGTTTTTCCCCCGCGTTTGCGGCGGGCGCGGCGCTCCGCAATGCCCCGCGCCCGCTACATGCGCACAATCCGCGTGTGGGTCAGCTCTTCCGCGCCGGCGCCGCCTGATTCCGTAATCTCCGTAACCAGCACATCGTTCTCAAATCTACAGCCTCCAAGCGCCGGATCGTATAAACCCGGTTCAATGGTGAAGATCATGCCGCTTTGCAAAATCCACGGGTTCTCAGATTTGCTCCTCAGGAAAGGCGCTTCATGTATTTCAAGCCCCACGCCATGGCCCAGCCCGTGCGGCAGGACTTTCCCGTTCTCGCCGTAAAAATCATCAACGGCTATCGCAATGTCACGGGCGGAAACGCCGGGCCTTGCCATAGAAAGCGCCAAATCGTAGGCTTGCTTCATCAGAGAGAGGAGCGCTTCCTGTTCGGGCGCGGCATCCTGGACAAAGGTCATGGTAACGTCGCTGGCGTATCCCTGATATTTAAGTCCAAAATCAAGGATGGAAAGCCCTTTTCCCGCGAAAGGGGCGGATGTATAGGCGGGGAAGGCATGAATGCCGAAACTGCGGGAGGGTCCCGCGGCCAAAGTTTCAAAACTTGCGCCTTCGCACCCCTGTTTTCTCGCCTCCGCTTCAATGAACAACGCGGCGTCGCTTTCGGTTTTGAGCGTTCCGTCTGTCACATTTTTTTCCAACCGCTCTATTATATCATTGGTGATGGAAGCGAGCGTTTTGTAAACGCGCAATTCTTCCGCATCTTTAACAGCGCGTCTTCGCGCAACCTCCTCAGCGATCCCGTCATTCCGGCACACTAATTCATACTCATCCGCATCCTTCTGATACTTTAAAAAAAGCGGATGCGGCGTTGCCGCGGGAATCTCGATACGGCCGCGCGGTTTTATATGAAAATGATTAGCCGCGTTTGCAAGGGCTTGCGCCGCCATACGTCCGAAGTCGTTGTAGGGCGCGACGGCGTCCGCGTCGGCATACACATTCGCCATGTTGACATCCCACGGGACGAGCAGGCTTTTCCGGTCAGCCGCCGACAGAAACAGCAGCGCGTCTCCCGGCTGACCGGTGAGCCAGCGGACGGACGGATCGCGCCTTCCCTCGACATCTTCAAACATGACCAACGCGATGTCTTCTTCAGCCATCCAATCATATATTTTTTCACGACGGGTTTTACAAGCGTTCATAAACGTGAGTATGCCATGTTTTGCGGACTTTGACAAGGCTGGAAAACTGCGAGCGCTTCAGTTCCTCCGCCGCGCGGCGAAAACAGGAATTGCTTGAGCTTGTTCCAAAACGCGAACCTGCGGTTGCGAACCTGCGGTTGCGAACCTGCGGTTGCGAACCTGCGGTTGCGAACCTGCGGTTCGGGTTAGTTTTGGAACA
>JAIRLZ010000219.1 GCA_031259035.1 Treponema sp.
CCCGGCATTCTAAACGGCGCCCGCGCATAGCTTCATATGCTGTTCAAAGGCGGAGCGCCGGAGTTCCGGCGCGGGCGGGGGCAGCCATTTCGCCGGCGCGGGCGCTGAACCGCGAAGCCAGGCGGAGCGGAAGGTGAGAGACGCTTTCACGCATAGGTGAGAGGCGCTCTCACGCATGGCGAACACGCCGCCCTTCCTTTTCCCGCGCTGAATCACATCGGCGTACGGAACGATATAACAAGCCGCTTTTTTGAGCTTAAAACCGCGTGAGCGAAGCCCCGCATACGCGGTGAAGGCGCGCGGCGTGTTTTTGTTGTCGCCGCATCAACTTTTTGAACTTATTGTTTATGATACTGATGTGGAAGCCGAAGATTTTCGCGTAAGAAAAACCATGCGCTCCATTTTTTATCACCAGTTCAAGTCAATCAGGGGCATTTCGCCGTCAAAGCGCCCGCCGGAATTTTTCCTAACGCCGCGCTGATTAAATCCGCAAGGCGACAGATCAAGCGGGCGGCTCAATCATAGATTTTGACGCGGTTGCGCTCCCGCAAACGGACAACCGCGCCTTTTACTGGCGTACGGCATGAAACATGCTCCCTGCGGTATGCGGACAAGCCGTCTCTTGTGGGATGTACCGACCTTGACAAAGCTATATTAAAAAGTATATGGTAAAATATGTCATGGTTACTGTAGCATGTACGGGCGGCGGCACAGGCGGGCATATTTACCCGGGACTCGCGGTCGCCGGCGCCTTGAAAAAAAAGATCGATTGCCGTATTATATGGCTCGGCTCGGACAAGGGCATGGACGCCTCCATTGTCAAAAAAGGCGGCGACATAGTGTTTTTCGGCGTTCCTTCGGGCAAATTGAGGCGGTATGCGTCCTTCCAGAATGTTTTGGACGTTTTTAAAATTATCGCGGGATTTTTTGCGGCGCGAAACATCTTAAAAAGAGAAAAGCCGAGCCTGCTTTTTTCCAAGGGCGGATTCGTCAGCGTGCCGCCTGTCGCAGCGGCGTTTTCCTTGAATATACCGGTGTTCGCCCATGAGTCGGATTTTAGCCCCGGACTCGCCACCAGAATCAACAGCCGGTTTTCAAAGAGAATTTTTACGGCGTATCAGGACACGGTTTCCCAATTTCCGGCGGCCTATCACCACAAGATCACCGTAACCGGCAATCCGGTGCGCGAGGCGTTCAGAACCGCTGACAAAAAGCGGGGGCGCGCGTTTTTAGGCGTGGATGATAAAGAAAGAATAGCGCTCGTATTGGGCGGCAGTCAGGGAGCGAAAGAAATAAACGATCTTGTCCGTGAGCGTCTTGACGAGTTGACAAAATATTACGTTGTGGTTCATCAGACAGGGCGAGCCGAGTGGGACACGCCGGCTTCCGAGCGATACAAGCCGTACCGTTATATAGATGAAGATATGCCGCACGTGCTTGCGGCCGCGGAGCTTGCGCTTGGGCGAAGCGGCGCGGGAACCGTGTGGGAATGCGCCGCAGCCGGCAAGCCTATGGCACTTATTCCGTTGCGGGGTTCGGGTACGCGGGGCGATCAGGTGGAGAACGCGCGTTTTTTCGAGAGAGCGGGCGCGGCGGTTGTCGTCAATGAGACGAAGCGTCTTGTCGAGATAATCGCGGAGATTGCGGCTGACGATGAAAAGCGCGCCGCGATGGCGCAGGCGTCTTTAGCGGTGGGAATCCGCGACGGGGCGCGGATTATCGCGGATAGTATAATCGCTGAAATCACCGGCAAAGAAGCGAAATGAACTGCCCCGCCCTTTGGCGCGGGGATCAACCGTGAGGCGCGTTAAAAAAAAATGAAGTGGAGGGAAGGCGGCATGCAGTTGGCGGTCATTGATATTGTCTGTTTTGGTCTCATTCTTGTTTTTGCGATACGCGCCATGTTGAAGGGATTCGTGGAAGAAGCGTTCTCCATTGGCGCTGTGGCGCTGGGCATTGCGGCGGGTTTTTTCTTTTATAAAAACGGGGCCGCGTTTATCCGCAAGGAATTGCCCGACTTGGCGGGGGTCAAGGCCGCGCCTGAAATACTGAGTTTTATCGCCCTGTTCATCATCGTTTTTCTGGTGATGAAATTTTTGGAAAAGCTCATCTCCGACATCATGGATCGCACCAATTTGGGCGGAATCGATAGATTTCTCGGTTTTTTTCTGGGCGTTTTTCAGGGACTCTGTTTTAGCGCGCTGGTGTTTTTTGTCATTTATATACAACCGCTTTTTGATCCCGCTCCCATAACAGCGGGCAGCCTGTTCGCCGCGTTCTTCAAACCGTTTCTGAACGTATTTTAAAAATGAGCCGGTTTCAAAATGCGAACTGCGCCCGGCGAACCATGTTCGGCGAACACAGTTCGGGTTGGTTTTGAAACTGGCCCGCATGTATAATGAAAAAGTGTGTTTTATTATTTAAAGCGTTCTTCATGTTCTCGTGTTCTCTTGGGGCGCAAACTCAAACCGTAGTGGAAGCTTTTTGGGAGAAAGCTGTGGCGGGCGTTGTGATCGGCGCGCCGTCAGCGCAAGCCGGTTCCGTTGTCGTCGCGCTTGACAGCGGCGGCGTCAAGGCGTATTCGTGGCAGGGGGCGCTTTTGTGGGAGTACTTCGCTTCTGGAAAGCTCTGTCCCTTTCTGACCCGATCATGGTACGGCGCAAGCTATTTGTGCAGGACAAACGGACGCTTGTTCGCCCTCAACAGGGTGGGCGAGGAGTTGTGGCGCGTCAATCTCGATGCGCCCATCACCGCTCCCGTCATGGTCGGTTGGGACGGACGCATTTTTGCGCCGA
Organism: Treponema sp.; assembly: GCA_031259035.1. GTDB lineage: Bacteria > Spirochaetota > Spirochaetia > Treponematales > Breznakiellaceae > JAIRKH01. Next base: position 2,796 of record JAIRLZ010000219.1, read on the forward strand.
CGGCTCGGACGATTTTTTGTTTTAACAGCGAAGGCAAAAGCCTTTGGACATGGCGCATAGAAGGGGAAATAATCATACCGCCCGCTCTTGACAAGCAGGGCGGCGTCCTGTTCGCTATTGAGAGTGACGGCGGCGGCTCTGCCGGCGGCTGGGCCGGGCGCAAAATAGTTCAAATCAGTCCGTTTGGAAAGATGACGGATATTGATATTGCCGGCGAGCCGGCCGTCCTTGTGTCTATAAGGGGAAAAAGCGGTGAAAACGCGGTTTTGGTGTGGTACAGGGATGGCGCCGGCGAGATATTCACCCATACGGGAGATGCGTTTGAGGAGGCGCGCGTGTTTTTTCGGCTTCCGGACGCGCCGCTTGCCGCAAGCGAGTACAATGGCGACATAGCCGTCGCGCTGTCAAACGGGAATGTCCTCCTTCTTTCCATGGAAAGGGAAATCCGCTGGCAAGCCGACGCCGGGCTTTTAGACGCGGGCGAGACGACTCTTATAAACGGGGAAGAGGGCGTTTATGCCTTGAGCGTTTCAAAATCCGCGGGCTTCCACCGCGGCGGCGCGTTGAAATGGAAGCTTGCTATACAGAACGCCGCCTCAATGCCGGCTTTCGGCAAGGACGGCATTCTGTATTCAGGAGGCGGCGATTGGTTGCTCTATGCGTTCCAGCTTGAACACATGGACGGACTGTGGGAAAACTCCCTTTACGGAGCCGCCGCGCAAGGCGGCTACGGACTGGGAGAATTCCCGCGCCAGCGTTCCAATTATTACAACCAATTCAGCGAGTTTGACATCGCCCGCCAATTCAACCGGATTCGGGAAAAAATCAAGCGGGGGCAGTTGGGAGAAGACGAGCCGGGCTTCATCGTTTATTTGAAGGAGATCGCCGGCAGCGCGCGGAACAGCCTTTCCATACCGGCGACTCATCCGCCGGTGAGCCTTGTACACCGCGTCGAAGCGACGCGCCTTTTGGCTTCATTTGGCTCCCATGAGCTTGTCCCGTTTTTCGCCGATTTGTTCCTCAACGACAAAGACCCGCAGGTAAAAGCCGCCGCTGCGGAAGCGATAGGGCGCATCGGGGTTGATCCTGATGGCGCGGCAATGAAAGCCTTTGCGCAAACCATCATTCCGCCTATAGTCAGCAGGGATGAACAGGCGCTCGCCGCGGTCGTCGTGGCGGTCGGTTCGCTCTGCCGTGTTTCAGGGCCGCCGGT
>JAIRLZ010000232.1 GCA_031259035.1 Treponema sp.
CTTGTCGATGTTCGCGTAGGTTACGAAAAAAGTGTAGGCGTTCCACAGGGGGATGAGGATGCTCTTGAGCGTTTCAAGCAGCCCCTCGTCGCTGTAACGGAGATCGTCCGCTTTCACAACCGCCGAATGCATAAGGAAGAGGCGGAGCGCGTCCGCCCCGAATGTACTGATAAGCTGCATCGGATCCGTGTAATTGCGCAGCATTTTGGACATTTTTTTGCCGTCGCCGGCAAGCACCAGCCCCGACACCACGCAATTTTTGAACGCGGGCTTTTTGAATAGGGCCGCCGCGAGTATGGTGAGGGTGTAGAACCAGCCCCGCGTCTGATCAAGCCCTTCGTTGATAAAGTCCGCCGGAAAATGCGCGTCAAAGAAATCCTTGTTTTCAAACGGATAGTGGTTTTGTCCGTACGGCATGGCGCCGGATTCGAACCAGCAGTCAAGCACTTCCGGTATTCTGCGCATAACGCCGGCGCAGTTGTCAGAACCGCCGCGTCCTTTCGCTTTTGAGCAGGGGATCGTAACGTCGTCAACAAAATGTTTGTGCAGGTCGGACAATTCCCTGCCGGAAAGCGCTTTCAACTCAGCGCGGCTTCCCACGCAGATGATCTTGCCGCAGTCCTGGCATTTCCAGATAGGCAGCGGATTGCCCCAATAGCGGTTGCGGCTGATCGCCCATTCCCGCGCGCCTTCAAGCCATTTGCCGAAGCGCCCTGTTTTTATGTGATCTGGCACCCAATATATCCGCTTGTTCGCGTCAAGCATGTCCTGTTTGATCTTCGGCACGTCTACGAACCACGACCCGACCGCGCGGTAGATGAGCGGATGTCCGCACCGCCAGCAGTGCGGGTATGCGTGCAGGACTTGCTCGCGCTTCACCAGTTTGCCTTCCCGCTTCAGCCGCTCCATGATGGCTTTGTCCGCGTCTTTGACAAAAAGCCCCTGGTAATCAGGAACCTCAGCGGTGAACCGGCATTCGGCGTCAACCGGGCAGATCACCGGGACGCCGGTCCCTTTCAACACGCGCTGGTCGTCTTCGCCGAAACCGGGCGCGGTATGCACGATGCCGGTACCGTCTTCTGTCGATACAAAGTCCCCCACATAGGCGCGGAAGGCGTTCTGCGATTCGGCTTCGGCGAAATACGGGAACAACGGTTCGTACTGGACGCCCGCCAGCTCGCTTCCCTTCTTCCTCCATACAATAGTGTAATCCGAAGGGTTCTTGTAATACGCGGAAAGGCGGGCTTCGGCGAGGATGTAATAGGTTTTGGGGGCGGCGGCGGCGCGTTCATGGTCTTCTACGAGCGCATAATCGATGGCGGGGCCAAGGGTCAGCGCAAGATTCGACGGCAATGTCCATGGCGTCGTAGTCCACGCGAGAAAGTACACGTCGCCGTCTTCCACACCCCATTCCTTTTGTTTCATGTTTACCTTAAACCTGACCGTGACGGCCGGATCATGCGCATCCTTATAGCCGCCGAGGTTGAGTTCGTGATTTGAAAGCACGGTGGAACAACGCGGACAATAGGGGAGGATATAGTGGCCTTCGTAAAGCAGTTCTTTTTCCCACAGGGACTTCATCACCCACCAAATGGTCTCCATATAGTCGCTTTCCATGGTTTTATAATCGTGATCGAAGTCAACCCAGCGTCCGAGCCGCGTAATGATCTGCCGCCATTCCTTCGTATAGCGCAACACCGCCTCCCGGCATTTTTCGTTGAAAGCCGCTATGCCGTACTTTTCGATGTCGGTTTTTGAGTTAAGCCCCAACTCTTTCTCAATGAGATTTTCAACCGGAAGTCCGTGGCAGTCCCATCCGAACCGGCGTTCGACCTTATAGCCCTTCATCGCCTTGTAGCGGGGGATAATGTCTTTAATCGTCGAAGGCACAAAATGCCCAAAATGCGGCAATCCCGTGGCAAAAGGGGGACCGTCGTAGAACACGAATTCCTCCCGTCCTTCCCGCTGGCGCACCGATTTTTCAAAAATATGGTTTTTTTCCCAGAACGCAAGCGTTTCTTCTTCCAGTTTGGGAAAATGCACTTTTGAATCAACAGATTTATACACACTATCCTCCATACTTGATCGACTATTCTTGAAAAGCGGACTTTTTACAGGCAGTCCGAAACCTCTAAAGACTTTAATATTTAGAGGTTTCGGGGCGTATTATGACATATTGGAGAGATTCTTTCTAGTAGGCGGGTTATTCGCAAGAGGCTGCGGGAACGCCGCAGGGGGGAAGCCGCGCTGATTGCCAGACCTTGAGATCAGCATCCGGCATGGTTGTTTTCACGTCCTACCCGGAAGGCTCATTATTCCAATAAGTTCCTTGGATAGGCCGCAACTGCCAAACTCATAAAGAATGAGCAATGTTCTCCAAAGGCCTGTTCCAAAACTAACCCGAACCGCAGGTTCGCAACCGCAGGTTCGCGTTTTGGAACAGGCTCAAGCATTATTTTATTTTCTAACGAGTTGATAAGTTCTCCAAATTCCATCGAAATATAGTGGTTCTACGCAATAACACTTAACACCAATAATTATAGATTGCAGTCTGAAGCGAATCATAAAGAGGATCGGTGTCGCGTAAAGCGCGTTTCATATTCGCCCAGTCTTTTTCTATCGGATTAAAATCCGGAGAATAGGCGGGAAGAAACAGTAAATTAACTTTCTGTGGAAACTTGCCCGATCCATAAGTATCGTGCCGCCGGTTTGGGCAGTAGAGCCTTTCCCAAAACGCGCGTGGCGACAATTTTGGGAAAAGCTCATTATTGAGCGGCTTACGCTCAAACCAACTTTCAAAACGCTCGCCTTTCATGGAACCATTATAACATTCAGGCGCTGTCTTTTTCGCCCGTTTTCTTTCCACCGTATGTTTGCGGACTACGCCCGGTAGTTTTGCCATTTCAGGCTGGGGAAAGGAAAATCCGGAAACAGACGCTTCCCGTCCCCGCTCATCTTCCGCAAGAGGTCAGGAGTAATGCCGAAAAATCGTTTAAAGCTGCGTCCGAAGTAGCCATAATCGTTGAACCCGGTTTCATGAGGCGCTTCTTTAAGATTTATGTCCGTATATTCCAGAAGGCGGCGGGCGTTTTGCAATTTGACTTTATTGGTAAAATTGATAACCGTATCGCCGGTATGTTTTTTAAAAAGCTCGCATAAATAACTTTCGGAAATAAGAAATTGACGGGCAAGCTGGAGGAGGGAAAATTCCGTATTAAAGCTGCGTCCGATATAAAACTGTATGGACGCGACCAGCGGATGATCCGCGTAGGAGAATTGTCCGTTGCCTGCGGCGGCGGCTTCCCATATCATGGCGTACAATTCTCTGTAGTTTTCATGCCACATGCTGCGGATGGCGTTTTCTCCCATTCCGGACAGCTTCTTTTCATTGGCGGCGTAAAAATAACTATACATTGTAACATCCTTTATGTTTATCTCCGCAAATGTGTGGGGGGGGCGCCCCCCCCCC
>JAIRLZ010000262.1 GCA_031259035.1 Treponema sp.
GACAAGCCCGGCGCGGACACGCCGGGACTTCGCTTCAGTTTGTTCGCCCGCTTCTTTCATAACGCTCTCCTAAAAAACAGCCGCTCCCCGCCCCTGCGCCGGCGCGGGGGTGCCGTTTCCGATAGTATAGCACAAAACACACGAATGTAAATACGCCGCGACAGAAATTTTCATAATTTTTACGCGGAAAAGGGCGCCGGCGTAACATCATAAACTTAGAGCCTTTCCCAAAACCCGGTTGGTTTTGAGAAAGGCTTTGGGAAAAAGCGGCCAAAAACCCGCTTTTTCCCTTAAATCTAAGGTTGCTTTCCCAAAACTGAAGTTTTGGGAAAGGCTCTCTTGACAAAATTTTAAATTTTTAGTAGGGTATCTTTAATAACATTAATTATTAATAAGGATGTATAGCGTTGATTAGAAAAACCATCCAACAGCGTCTTGTTTTGGAGGCGGCGCAACGCCTCTGCCATCCAAGCGCCGAAGAGATTTATCAGATTGTTGTTCGAAAACACCCAAACATAAGCAGGGGAACCGTGTACCGTAACCTGCATAATCTCACCGCTTCCGGCGTATTGGGGCGGGTTCTTATACCGAACGGGGCTGAGCGATTCGACGCAACCACGCCGCCTCATTACCACGCCGTATGCAAGCGTTGCGGCGCTGTGCAAGATGCGGCGCTTCCTTATCAAGAACAGATGCAGAACGCCGCCTCGACGTGCGAAGGCTTCGCGCTTGAGCGGCACGATATCATTTTCTGGGGAATTTGCAAGGAATGCGTGGCGCAAAATGCGGCGCAAAAAGATCATAGGGAAGAAGAGGCGACCGGTTGAGCCGGCCGGCTGGCGGATGCTATCTTCTATAGTACAGGCATATATGGATATTATATCCATTATAGTATATTATCTTTTTAAAGGAGAACTTTATGGAACTCAAAGGGTCAAAGACCGAAAAAAATCTACAAACCGCATTTGCAGGCGAATCACAGGCGCGTAACAAGTACACCTATTACGCATCAAAAGCCGAGAAAGAAGGCTATACGCAAATCGCCGCTCTTTTCAGAGAAACGGCGGACAACGAAAAAGAGCATGCGAAAATTTGGTTCAAATTGTTGCATGGCAATGACGTTCCCGATACAATCGCCAACTTGAAAGACGCCGCCGCCGGTGAAAACTACGAGTGGACCGACATGTACGCCGGTTTTGAAAAAGACGCCACAGAGGAAGGCTTCACCCAGATAGCGGCTCTGTTCAAGATGGTTGGCGCTATTGAGAAGGAACACGAGGAACGCTATCGCAAACTCCTCGCCAATGTGGAAGGCGGACTCGTTTTCTCCCGCGACGGCGAGCAGACATGGATTTGCTCCAATTGCGGTCATATCGTCATTGGCAAGAAAGCCCCGGAAGTGTGTCCTGTTTGCAACCATCCCAAGTCGTATTTCCAAATCAAGGCGAACAATTATTGAGCTTTTTCCAATTAAAAACAACAAAAAATGCGGATTTCTTAATGAAATCCGCATTTTTTGGGAGACTTGTGAAATAACCAACCGGGTTATTGAACAAGTCCAATCTAAGACGGCTTTCCCAATTGGGAAAGCCGTTGTTAATTGAGCGTCAGCTTCAATTATTTTTTAACAACCGAGCCTGTCTTTAAAAAGGTTTATTATAATCCTTGACTAAACCCCGCCGAATATATAGTATAAAGAAGTGTAAATGCATCCTAAACCGTGCATGAATTTAGGAGAAAAGCGGTGATTACTTACGGAAAGCCCCATGTTTTAGGCAAAATAATCGTATTGCTGTCGCTCATTATCGCTATGGCGGCAGGCGGACTTGTATGGTTCGATTACCTCAATGTGATTGACGTAAAGACTCTGCTCGCCCCGGTATACCGGCTTTTTGGACGCGAATCTCGCTCCCAGCAAGCGGCGGGCGTGGACGAACCGCTTTCGCTGGACTCGGAGCGGCTTGCGGTGCGGCTTGAGGCGTTGAATTTGCGCGACCTCGAACTCGAAAAATACGAGCGGGAACTACAGTCCCGTCAGCAAGAGATCGAACAAATGGTCGAAGAACTGGAAGAACGGCAGAAATCGCTTGATGAGCGGGAAAATTCATTCAATGCTTCAATCAAAGACGCCGAAAATAAAGATAAGAATGTCGAGCAGAATGCGCGCTATTTAACCGGTATGCCGCCGCAAAACGCGGTGGAAATTATTGGAAATATGGACGATCAGGATGTGGTGGACATTTTTCGGAAGGCTGAAGAAATCGCTCAGGCTGAAGGCTCTTCTTCCATCGTATCGTACTGGATTTCGCTTTTGCCCCCTGAAAGGGCGGCGACATTGCAACGCAAAATGGCGGGGAGACCTCAAAGTTTGAATTAAACGCGCGGTGTAGCGCGGCGCGGTTTACGCATGAAATTCAGTCTTCCGTAAAGAGTGAGGAGGACGGATTGCAACTTCAGGTGTCCGCTCAAACAGACAGTCAAAAGATTTCAGAACAAAATGAAATTTCCGCAGTTTCAAAGATGGGCGGTAAAACGGGCAAAAACAACAAACTGGGCGCGTTCGCTAAAATGCTCGCCGGGTTGCGCGCCGCCTTGCCCCAGAATTCAGCGGTTGGCGCTGAAGCGGCAGGCGCCGCGGTGAAACAGCGTGTTCAACAGCTTGCGGCGCAAAAAAAACAGCCGAAAACCGCGCAAGCGAGGCAAACGGCGCACATGCGGGAAACTCTTTCCTTTGCGGACCAATCTCCGGTAGAAAGCAAGAAAAAAAATTCTTCTCAACAACAGGAAGCGCGGGGGATAGAGGTTCTTTTTGCAAACAAAACCTCTGATTCCACCGGAAAGACGCGGAAAACGGCGTCTTCTCCGTCCGGCGCCGAGCAAGGCAAAAAAGAGATTTCCGCCAGCGCGGCAGGCGCCGCGCTTCCTAAAGCCGCGCCCGCTCCCGCGCACATACAGGAAGCGGCGCTTCCCACTGCTGACGGCGCAGCGTCTTTGAAGCCGCCCGCTGGAAAGGACGCCGCCGAAACCGTCGTAAAAACCGGCGGGCGGAAAAAAGAAGCCTCCCCAAGCGCCGGTGAAATCCCGCTTGGCGCGGCTGAACAGCCCCTCTTGACAAAAGAAGCGGCGGCGTGGCGACAGCCGCGAAAAACGGACGGCGAGGGAAAAGTTGCGCGGACGAAACGCAAGGATAGATTCGAGGTTGAGATACACGATGCGCGTACTATAGCTCCCTCAGCCGCGCAGCCGCAAGCGTTGCATGCAACCGCCGTTCAGACGGACGCTGACGCCGCTGAAATAACCCTCGATCTGAATCACGCCCAAGACGCGCCGGAAACCGAAGCGCCTGATAAAGCGAACGCAAGCCGGAATTTCGCCGACATGCTTTCGCGCGCGCTTGGCGACACGCTGTCAAACGATATTGTGCGTCAAGCCGCCATCGTATTGCGGGACGGCGGGCAAGGCGCGATACGGCTTTCTTTAAAACCGGAAACGCTTGGAAGTGTAAAGATACGGCTCGAATTGGCCGAAAACAAAATAACAGGTACCATTTTCGTTTCCAGCGAAGAAGCCTATCGCGCTTTTGAAAAAGAAGTGCGCGCGCTGGAGCAGGCGTTTAAGGAAAGCGGCTTTGAAAGCGCGGACCTAAATACAACGTTCGCTTCGGGCGGCGACGGCAGGAACGGCAGGCAATGGGACGACGCTGAGACAAGGCGGTATTTTTCCGGGCGCTTTGCGGCGGAACGCTACGATGCGGCGGAAGCGTTGGAAACCATCCATGCTTTGGGAAACGGCTGGGAACCGGAGCAAAGAGTTGCGGTTGATATGTTTGTGTAGGAAAAACAGGAGTGTAGGAAAAAATGATTAAATTGGTTTTAAGCGCGCAAGAACAGGCGGAAGTCGCCCGCATCGTGCAGGAACACAATCAAACCGTGAATAACGGCAGGATGCCCCAGCAGCAGTTGGGAAAAGATGATTTTCTTAAATTGCTCATTACCCAGCTTTCGTATCAGGATCCGATGGCGCCGATGGAAGACAAGGAATTTATCGCGCAGTTGGCGCAGTTTTCCACGCTCGACCAGATGACCAGCATGGCGGCCGATTTCTCAAAGCTGAAATACATGCTTTCCGCAAGCGAGGCGTCCAGCGCTCTTGGCAGGAATGTGGACATCATCGACAACGATACGCTGGTGCAAGGCGCGGTGAAAGCTGTTGCGCGGGGAGAAGCGGCGCCGCTTGTGATGGTGAACGGACAGTATTACAACTGGGAACAGGTGACAAAAATATACGAAGACAACGAATAGTTTTCAAAAAAATGAAGATTGTTGTGAGAGAAAGCGCCGGGAATCGTGTTTCTGGCTAAAAATGGAGGAAATCTACTATGATGAGATCATTGTATTCTGGGGTGTCGGGTCTTCAGAATCATCAAACAAGAATGGATGTCATTGGTAATAATATCGCGAATATTAACACCACCGGTTTTAAAAAAGGGCGCGTTCAGTTTCAGGATATGCTGTACCAGCAGCTTCAGGGAGCCGCGAGACCCACCGAGACCTTGGGCGGCGTCAATCCCAAAGAAGTCGGTCTTGGCATGTCAATCGCGTCCATTGACACTATCCATACGCAAGGATCTTTTCAGTCTACGGGCATTGGTACGGATATTGCGATTAAGGGAACGGGTTTCTTTGTATTGAGGGAAGGCGAGAATCTTTATTATACACGGGCGGGCGCGTTCAATGTAGATGAGGATGGCACGTTTGTCAATCCGGCTACGGGTCTCAAAGTACAGGGCTGGATGGCGCAGGAAATTGAAGGAGTGCAGACGCTTGATGTTTCAAGAAACACCGAGGACCTTGTTATTCCGATGGGATCAAAGGATCCGGCTAAAGCGACGACGCTGGTGAATTTTGCATGCAACCTTGACAAGCGCCTGCCGGAAATCCCCGCGGAGAATCCCAGTGAATTGCAGATACGGCAAGGGACGTGGACCACCGCCATAAAGGTGTACGATACGTTTGGAGAGGAACATACCCTGCAAATTGAGTTTACCAAGGCGCCGGGCGTCCCGAATACGTGGAACGCCGTGGTTGTTGTCGATCCTGAAAGTCAAGATCCCACCAACACCGCCATTGGACTTGGAGTCGAAGCCCCGGCCGTCGGCGACGCCAATAATTTTACCGTCACCTTTTCCAACAACGGAACCCTGCTCGCGGCCGCTGACGGCGCCGGCAACGCCTCGGCGGAAGGCGGCGTTGTTATGAATGTGGCCTACGATGTGCAGGGCGCGACGGCGGGCGAAGATGGCGGGCAGGTTCGTCAGGGATTCACCTTGAATCTCGGTACTGTGGGCGGATTCATCAATTCAATCACCCAGTTTGCGGAAGACAGTTCTTCCAAAGCTGTTTCTCAAGACGGATACACTATGGGCTACCTTGAAAGCTTCAAAATCGACCAGAGTGGAATCATCACGGGGGTGTACACCAACGGCACAAACCGCACCATAGGACAAATCGCGCTCGCAAGTTTCACCAACCAAGCCGGCTTGGAGAAAGCCGGGGATACGACCTTTGTGGTGTCAAACAACTCCGGCGAGGCTAACATTGGACCTTCCGGCATTGCGGGCAAAGGGAGCATGATCACCGGAACCTTGGAAATGTCTAACGTGGATATGGCGGAATCCTTCACCGACATGATCGTCACCCAGCGCGGTTTCCAGGCGAATTCCCGCACCATTCAGACTGCGGATCAACTCCTTCAAGAGTTGTTGAGTCTGAAACGGTAGGTTTACTTTTGTTTTGTGGTATGCTATGATAAAGGTAACGCGCCTTAATGGGGTTGAATATTACATCAATCCTCATCAAATTGAATATATGGAGACAAAACCCGATACAACGCTCTTGATGTTGTCGGGAAAAAGTGTAGTGGTACGTGAAAAAGTTGAAGTTGTCATACAGCGAATCGTTGAGTACCGCAGGCTGATCGGCGCTTTTAGAAACGAGGAGTGATAGATGAACATAGCGACCATAATGGGCATAGTCGGTTGTTTTGCCATGACGGTTATGGCTATTTATACTTCGGGCGGCTCTATTACAACGTATATGGACCTTCCTTCGTTTTTTATGACGGTTGTTGGTTCTTATTTGGCTGTTTTTACCTTTTCCACTATTCCAACTGCTGTGGGCATGTGGAGTACGTTTGGTCTGGCTATGAAAAAGCCCGATTATAATCAAAGAGGCGTTATTCAGAAACTATTGGCTTTCTCCGATAAAGCCCGCCGCGAGGGGCTTTTGGCTTTGGAAGAAGAACTGGAGGATCTGGATGATGAGTTTATGAAGGAGGGTCTTCGACTCGTGGTTGACGGAAACGACGCCGAGATGATTCGCACCCTTATGGAAAACGAGCTTAATCAAATACAAGACCGCCACCTGTCGAAGATTAGGGTTATAAATATGTGGGGGACGCTGGCGCCCGGGCTTGGAATGTTGGGGACGGTAGTCGGACTTATAGCCATGTTGAAAAACCTTGAAGACAAAAGCGCCCTCGGTCCCAATATGGCTGTCGCCCTTATTACAACGTTGTACGGCGCCATGATAGCGAACCTCATCTGTATTCCTGTGGCCGGCAAGTTGAGCGGGTATGACGCGGAGGAAACCAAGGTTAAGGAGATGCAAATAGAAGGCATCCTTTCGATTCAAGCTGGGGAAAACACCCGAAATCTTGCGAACAAGCTCTTTTCGTATCTTGATCCGGTGACGCGCAAGGCAGTGGAAGCGGAATCGCTTAAAGACTAGCCGGAGGCGAATGTGGCGAAAAAAAAGAAAGAAGAAGAAAAAGCCGGCGGCGACTGGATTGTTACGTATTCGGACATGGTTACGCTTCTGCTGTGCTTTTTTGTCGCTCTTTTTGAACCAAACGAAGCGGATCCTACCCAGCTTGCGGCTATGGCGTCCGCCTTTCTCAATTCCGGTATGGGGGCGAGTACGGGCGGCAATACACTGTCTGCGGGCAAGAGCGCGGATCTTGGCAATACGATTATGTCTCTGCCCTCACAGGATAGAGGGCGGGCGTTGGGAACCGCTATGCAGAAGGCTGTAAGCGCGTTCAGCCCTGAAGTAAAGGCGAACAAGGTGCGTATTACCCATGACGAGCGCGGGCTTATTATAAGCCTCGCGTCCGACACGTTTTTTGCTCCGGCAAGCGCGCGATTGAATATAGAAGAGACGAGGACTGTTCTTATCCGGTTGGCCGAGATGCTCAATTCTGACGCGGATGATATGAAAAATCGAAAGTTTAGAATTGAAGGACACACCGACAACGAGGCGACGGATCCGAATGGGCCGTGGGAATCGAACTGGGAGCTTTCCACAGCCCGCTCAATAGCGGTGTTGCATTTTTTAACCGATCTGGGGATAGATGAAAGACGTTTTCAGGTCGCCGGTTTTGCTGACACCATGCCTATCGCTTCAAATACTACGCCGGAGGGACGGGCGTATAACCGGCGTGTAGATATAGTGGTCCTTGATGAAGGACATTTGTGATGAAAAAATTGCAATCTATAGAGGCTTTCCCAAAACGCGCCTCAGGGCGTCAGCTTTGGGAAAGCTGCTTTAGATGTAGCGGGAAAAAACGGGCTTCAGACCGCTTTTTCCAAAGCCTTTCCCAAAACTAAGCCGAATGTAGGTCACGTTTTGGGAAAGGCTCTATATAAAGGAGGTGCGCGGCTATGGCTAATAACGCTGATGAGAAGATTGACTTGGGCAATGATGAAGAAGGAAGTGATGCGGGTTCCAAGAAAAAAAAGAGTTCCGTGCTGATAATGCTTCTTCCAAACTTGCTCAAATTTGTGGCTATTGGACTTGGATTGCTTATTCTGATTGTTACCATATCGGTAGTTACGTTTAATATTCTCAATAAAGGCGGAACGTCCCAGACCGTTGTTTCGGATGATGAGGCCTATGTAGGGACTCGCCCCCAGTACTCCATGTTCAGCGCCCTGCCGGTGATACGGTCAACGACGAAAGATCCTTCTCCCTATTCGGTGGTGGTGGAATTGGTGTTGGGGTACGATCTTAACAATGCCACTGCGGCGACTGAATTGACAAGCCGGCTGGTGGAATTGCAGGATTTTATCCGCAACTATTTCAGCAGCAAGTACAACGCGGATTTGCAGCCCGATAAAGAAGAACAGCTTAAACAGGATCTTATAGAAAAACTCAACCGCCGCCTGAATACGGCGAAGGTGCGCGCTATTTTCTTTAAGCAACTTTCAACAATGGAGATGTAATGTCCCCGCAACGCGCCGTCCGTTGGGCGGCGTTTGTTTGTAGCGACAAGCGTGGAGGAGAGACTGCTGCGGTTGAGCCAATGTCAATAAAAATTCTAGAAAAATATAAAAAATGAGTGAAAATTTATTAAAATTTGATTGATTTTTTGTAAAAAGTAATATAAAATGGCAGCCATGACTGAAGTTTTATCTCAGGACGAAATAGATCAACTACTCACTGCCATAAACGCGGGCGATACGGAGTCGGAGGCTTTCAAACCGTCCGCCGATACGCGTAAAATTAAAATTTATGATTTTAAGCGGCCGGATAAATTCTCCAAAGAACAGATACGAACCGTATCTATCATGCACGAGACATTCGCCCGGCTTACGACTACGAGCCTTTCAGCCCAACTCCGCAGCATGGTGCATGTTCATGTGGCTTCTGTTGATCAGCTTACCTATGAGGAATTTATTCGTTCTATTCCTACTCCTACAACTCTTGCTATTATCAACATGGATCCGCTCAAGGGAAACGCTATTTTGGAGATAGATCCGGCGATCACGTTTTCTATCATCGACAGGCTTTTTGGCGGCACCGGCACCGGCACCAAGGCTCAACATGAACTCACCGATATAGAAACGTCTGTTATGGAAGGAATCATCGTTCGAATTCTGGGAAACATGAGAGAAGCGTGGACGACGGTCATCGATCTGCGTCCGCGCTTGGGACAGATCGACACCAATCCTCAGTTTGCGCAGATAGTGCCGCCGACGGAAATGGTGGTGCTCGTCACTCTGGAAACGAAGGTCGGCGAGGTGGAGGGTATGATGAATTTTTGTATACCGTACCTCACTATAGAGCCAATCATCAGCAAACTTTCAGCCCAATTTTGGTATTCTTCGGTGCGGCGAAGTACGACTACAGAAAACCTCAACATATTAAAAGAGAAACTTTCCTGTGTGGAAGTAAGCATGGTGGCCGAAATCGGACAGATACAGGTGTCCGTAGGCGATGTGATCTCCCTGCAAGTCGGGGATGTGGTTCGCCTCTACAACACCCGCATCGGCGATCCGTATTCCTTAAATGTCGGCAATAAAAAGAAATTTCTTTGCAGGCCCGGAGTTGTGGGCAAGAAAATGGCGGTGCAGATCATCAAGAAGACAGCCGATCTTGAGCAATCGGAACTTGAGGATTTCTCATCCGACGGGGAGGAGGTACTATGAGCGATGGAGCTCTTTCGCAAGCGGAAATTGACGCGTTATTGTTAGGGGTAGATTCATCGAGTCTTGGAGGGGCGGCAAAGGAGCTTTCCGGTGATGATGGCGAGCGAAAGGCGTTGCAAAAGTTGCTCAATGACACCTGTCAAAATCAGAGCAACGCGCTTTCCACCATGGCAGGATCGGATGTTGTACTGAGCGATCCTTCCATTTCATTTATGAACCGCGACAGACTGGTGGAACGACTGCCCGACATGGTTGTTGCGATTAAGGCGGATTTCTCGTCAGGATTTCCGGGTGATCACCTGTTCATCATAGGGGAAGATACGGCGAAGTCTCTTGCCAGTATGATGAACAAAGAAGAGAATATTGAGTTGGACACCATGGCTCTGTCCATGATCAGCGAAGTGGCGTCCCAATTGGTCGGCACTCAGATAACGGCGTTGACCAAAGCTACAAACAACACGGCGATTGCTTCGGTGTCTCCCGAAGCGACCAATGTGCCGAAAGCATTGGTGGCGTTGCCTGGCGGAACATTCCCCGGTGTTGAATACGATCTTGACTTGGGAAATGGGCGACATCAG
>JAIRLZ010000115.1 GCA_031259035.1 Treponema sp.
TAGCCCGTGCCGCTCATCACGCGGGATACGACTGTGATGGAAACATTGGCCTTGAGCGCGACATCTTTTCTGTTTGGCATGAACTTATCCGGTTATCCATCTTAACGAGGATGCCCGGATTTGTCAACTTTGTGTGTCGGGCGATTTGGCGGGGACTTTTCTGGGCATAAAAAATAGAAAGGAAAGGCTGTTCCAAAACTGACGCCATAAGGCGCGTTTTGGAACAGCCTCAGTTTCCGCTTGTTTTTTCATCATGGTTTCTTCGCAAACACTTCAGAATATTTTCTTCTGGATTCCACCAAAGACTGAAGTTCTTTCAGCATGAGCATGTCTATTTGTTCGGCGATGGGGAAAACATAGTCGACGGTTTCTTTGGTATAGCGTTCGACAAATTCCGGGTTGTTCACAAATCCAAGAGAAATCATATTTGATATGCGGTCGGCGACTTTAAGGACTTTGGCGTTGGCGGAGCCTTTTTTGAATATACGGGTGAGGAAGTCTGATTTTTTCTCATTATGATTCCGCGTCACTTCCAGCACAAGCCGGTACACGTCCGAGCTTTCATAGTCAATGGTCATAAGCAAGTTGTGGTTGAATTCGGGAATGTCTTCCAGAACATCATGTACAAGCGACGCTTTGAGCAGCACGCTGTCAATATACCCGTAATCAATCAGTATCGACATCGTGTCAAACTGATGGCGGAACATGTTTCCGCCGCCTTCGCGCGTCTTGCCTATAAGCGCGGTCGCAAGCTGCATATAGGGAGCAAGGTGAATTCCTTTTAACCGGAGCATCTCTTCCGTATTCATTGCGCCTCCATATCCCGGATGTAGGACGTTATTTTATCCACCCGTTTAAGCGTTTCTTCCAATTTCCGCCTTTCCCCGGCAATAAGTTCGGGCGGCGCGCGCTGGAGAAAGTCTTCATTGGACAGCTTGGTTTGCAATGACGCGATAAATTGCGTGTCTTTGTCACGTTCTTTTGAGAATTTCCGTTTGAGAAAATCAAGATCAACGGCGCCCGCTATATGGACAAAGGCTTCAAACCCGGTTCCGGCAAGTCCAATCGCCTGTTTCGGACGCTTCCCGCCCGCTTCGGCGCCCGCTAAAGCGGCATCTATCGCAAGCTCTCCGACATTCGCAAGCGCCTTTATAAGATCCGCGTGTTCAGCGAGGCTCTTTTCAAAGCCGCTCCGCTCCGCCACCTTGATCAGCGCGGTCACCTTTTTCTCAGACGGCACGGCGCATTCGCTGCGCAGGGTGCGGATGGAACGGATTATATCTTGCAGAAAGGCGAATTGCGCCTCTGTTTCCGGCGCGTTTCTTTTTTCATCATATTCGGGGTAGGGGGCTGTTATGAGAAGCCCGCCGGCGTTCGGCAAAAATCCGTAGATTTCTTCGGTGACAAAGGGGAGGAGCGGGTGCAGCAGCCGAAGCGATTCCGCAAGCGCGTCTAGAAGCACGGTCGCGGCGCGATCTTTCTCCTCGTCCGCGGCGCCTCCAGCGGCGCGGAACGAGAGTTTCGTGGCTTCCACGTACCAGTCGCAGAAATCATTCCAAAAGTACTCGTACGCCGCGCTCGCCGCGTCGTTGTAGCGATAGGAGAGAAACGCCGCAGATACGGTCTTCGCCGTATTGTTGAGGCGGGAATATATCCATGTGTCAATTGGGAGCAGCGTGGGATTTTCCACGAGGTTTCTTCCTTCAAGGTTCATCAGAATGTAACGGCTGGCGTTCCATATCTTATTGGCGAATTTTGAGCCTAGTTTGAACGTCTCCTTGTCAAGCGGGATGTCCTGCCCTTGGGCGCAGAGGAACGCGAGCGTAAATTTCACCGCGTCCGCGCCGAATTCGTCAACGAGTTCCACCGGGTCAAGTCCGTTCCCCGCGGACTTGCTCATCTTGCGCCCCTGCTTGTCGCGCACAAGCCCGTGGATGAAAATATCGCGGAATGGCGCCGCGCCGGTAAACTCAAGCCCAGCCATGATCATGCGGGAAACCCAGAAGAAAATGATGTCGTATCCGGTTACGAGCGCCGAGGTGGGGTAGAAGCGGCGAAAATCTTCCGTGTCGCACGCGGCGTTTTCCCAGCCGAGCGTACTGAACGGCCACAGCCAGCTTGAAAACCACGTGTCAAGCACGTCCGGGTCCCGCTCCACTTCGCCGCCGCAATGGGGACACACGGCGATATCTTCGCGGGAAACAGTGGTCTTGCCGCATGTTTGACAGTACCACGCGGGTATGCGATGCCCCCACCAGAGTTGGCGGCTTATACACCAGTCCTTGATGTTGAGAAGCCAGTGTTTGTAGGTGTTTTCCCATCTTTTTGGATGGAATGCTATGTCCCCCCGCTCCCACGCGGCGAGCGCCTTGTCCGCCAAGGGTTTCATGCGCACAAACCACTGCTCGGAAAGAAACGGCTCGATCACGGTATGACACCGGTAGCAGTGTCCCACCGCATGGGTGACGGCTTCTTCTTTGACAAAGAAGCCGTTCTCTTTGAGATCACGCAACGCCAACGCCCTGGCTTCTTTCACAGTCAAGCCCCGGTATTTTTCGGGGACTTCGGCGTTAAGCCTGCCTTCGGGCGTGAGGATGTTGATCACCGGCAAGCCGTGGCGTTTGCCCACTTCCCAGTCGTTGGGATCGTGGGCGGGCGTGATCTTCACCACGCCGGTACCGAAGGCGCGGTCAACGTACTCATCGGCAATCACCGGAATGGCGCGTTCCGCAAGCGGAAGGCTCACGGTTTCGCCTATATGCGCCGCGTAGCGCGCGTCATCCGGGTGTACGGCGACCGCGGTGTCGCCCAGCAGAGTCTCCGGGCGGGTGGTGGCGAGTTCAAGAAAACCGGAGCCGTCTGTGCGTGGATAGCGGAGATAGTACAGCGCCCCGGGCGTGTCTTCATGTTCCACCTCGTCGTCGGCGAGCGCGGTGCCGCAACCCGCGCACCAGTTCACCAGATAATTGCCTTTATAAAGGAGATCTCGCTCGTAAAGCGCGACAAAAACCTCGCGCACCGCGCGGGAAAGCCCCTCGTCCATGGTGAAGCGTTCCCGCGACCAGTCCACGCTGTCGCCTATACGCGCCATTTGTCGAGAAATAACCGCGTGATGTTCGGCTTTCACCTTCCACGCCTCCTCAACAAACGCCTCGCGCCCGATCTCGCGGCGGCTTTTTCCCTGTTTTTTAAGCCGTTTCTCAACCACATTCTGAGTCGCAATGCCCGCGTGATCGGTTCCCGGCAGCCACAGCGTAGGCTCGCCCCTCATGCGGTGAAACCGTATCATACTATCCTGAAGCGTATGATCAAGCCCGTGACCCATATGCAGAACGCCGGTTACGTTGGGCGGCGGGATGACCATCACGTACGGCTTCTCGCCGCTCTCTCCGCGAGGCTGAAAGCAACCCGCTTCTTTCCATCGCTCATAGATGCGCTCCTCAAATTTTTTCGGATTATACGCTTTTTCCAGCTCCATCTTTTTCATGGTCTTCATAACGTGGGACTACGCTCCTTTCAACTTCATGTTCTTTATCATTGCCCGCAGACGCGCTCTTCATGCGGTTATGCGCGGATCTTGCGCGGCGCGGCGGGCGCACATGGCGGCAAGGTCTCCAAACAGGAGGGATTATAGCATATTTTGCAAGGCGCGTCTAGCAACCTGTCGCGCTTGTAGGTTTTCATGGTTTTTTCATTGAAAAAAGCCATGAAAACCACGATGTATGGGTTGCCGCGCCTTCGGTTTGTGAGCCTTCGGTTTGCGAACCTTCGGTTCAACGGAGTTTGAGCGGAAGAAAAGGCGCAAAAATGCGCCTTTTCTCCGATGTGGGGCGCGAAGCGCAACAAACTCCTAGTTTTCCCTTTGGGGTTATAACCCGCCGGTTGTCCCACGGGCGTTGGCGGCGGCAACAGCAATGGGAATGGAGGCGGCAGATCAAATGGGGGGTCTGAGGCGCGCCCTTACGATAATCAACACCACCAGGGGCATGATCATCTTCCACCATTTTTGGCGGCCGCTTCACAGAGGGATTTTGACATTTCAGACGATGTTTCCACTTCGGACACTTGATCTTACAATACAAAAATATTATACTTCATTCAAAACAAAAGGCTCTGGGGAACGTGCAGCCCGCCCCACTGCCGTGGAGGTGAATAATGAAAAAAATTATGGGTATTTTCATCCTTGCGTCTGTATTGTCGGCCTGTTCCGATCCGGCGTTAAAGTGGATAGACGCCCCATCCCCAGACCGCATCCTCTTGTCGACGGACGCCAAGGAAATTGTCTCTTTTACGTTCGGCATTGAGGGTGAAACGGACATTCCCATCGGCGCGCAACGTGACATTTCCGGGGAAATCCCCATCACTATCATCCTGCCGGAGGGAAGCGGCTTGAACGCCCTGACCCCTTCGGTTATATATACCGGCAAGTCGCTGAACCCGCCTTCCGGCGCGGCCGGGGACTTCAGCTCTCCCGTGAAGTATACGGTCACCGCGGAGGACGGCTCTACAGCCGATTACCGCGTCAGGGTTTATGTAAAAGGGCCTTCCAGTAAAGAGATAGTCCGTTTTGCTATTGACCTGCCCCAGTCCGAAACCCTCCTGTCCGCGGACGGGACTATAGATCAGGAGGAAGGCGTCATCACGGTTGCGGTTCCGGCAGGGACGGCGCTGTCGGGTTTGACCGCCCATGTCACCCACACCGGCGCTTTAACGCTGGGTCCTCTGGGCAACCCTCATCCAACGGAAACCTTTGATTTTACCGGCGATTTTTCCGCTGACACAAGCTGGACGGTTGTCGCGAAGGACAATTCAACCAAAAAGTATACCGTTGCCGTTGTCAGGGAAAAGAGCCATGACAAGAAGATAACCTCATTCAGGTTAGGCGTCGCGGGGGAGGAGGACATCATAGGCGGGGAACCCCAGCCGGACGGGAAGTACCCCATTCTGGCGCTTGTCCCGAAGGGCGAGGATCTTGCCAATAAAGCCCCCTTCATTGACTACGTGGGGGAGGCCATAAGCCCGGCGCCGGAGACGCCTCTGGATTTCTCCGCGCCGAAAACCTACACGGTAATGGCGGAAGACGGCAGCGTCAGAGAGTACACGGTGCATATCGTCCAAAAAAACAGCGTTGACGACGACGACAAGTTGATAACAGGCTTTTACTTTAAGGAGCCGCTGGTACAGGGCGTTATAGACCAGGTGAAACACACCATTGCGCTGACGGTTCCCGCCGGCACGGACCTGAGCGCGTTACGGCCTGAGATTTACTACAAGGGCGCTTCCGTGAGCCCCATAAGCGGAAGGCCGATGGACTTTACCGGGGCGGCCGCAGAGTCGGCAACTCCGGTAGAATACACGGTGCGCGCCCAGGACGGAAGCACGCAAGAGTACGAGGTTTATGTGTTTACCGACCCGTATCCGCCGATAGTTGGTTTTTCCGGCGCAGGGAGCGGCGCAAAGGCGGCTGTGGGTGTCAATACGGACGCAGATACGAGTTCCGGTACGGATTCGGGAAATTACACCGTTATTGTTGAATTTCCTACCCATATCGAGAGCCCCACATACATCGAGAATCCTACATATATCGAAAATCCGGTGCTTAATATCACCTATCCCGCCGCCAGCGCGGTTGACAACGAAACGCTTAATCAGATATTAAATCAACTGATCCTGCTTCAAAACAAGGAAGTTTGCAACCATATTACCAACGAG
>JAIRLZ010000116.1 GCA_031259035.1 Treponema sp.
AATGGTGTTTCAAGCCGGCTTAAAGCGGCGGTAAATTCCTATTTTTCATGCAAATTTGACCTTGTGGAATTCCTGTTTTTCGTGCAAAAAATTCCGATTTTGAGCGCAACGTTACAGCCGGAACGACGGGGACATGTTCCTCCGCATACGCAAAGATTTCAAGGAGAATCCTCAATACCGCGGAGCTTGCTCTGCGGTTGTTTATGCGCAGGTCTCATACCCCGCCTAATCTTCGATTCGCGCTTGCCGCGGCTCAAATAAGGCGGCGCCTGCAAGATTGGTGTTAAACCAGACCTATTATAAATTTCCTTATACTCGAAGCGAAGGTTCGCCGAGCCTCCGTTCAAATCAATATAACGCTTAAGCTGCCGCGTCGCACGCTGGGTTTGCGCGTGTGCCGCGTGGAGGCTCATTTAGAGATCGTTTCCAATGGCAGATGCGGCGTCTTTGCCGGCGTCAGGCGTCCGCGCCGGCTTGAAATACACCGTCACCTTTGTCCCTTCACCCTCGCGGCTGTCCAGCGTGATTTCCGCGTTATGGATGGCTGTTATATGCTTGACAATCGCAAGACCAAGGCCGGTTCCGCCCGTCTTTTTGGAGCGTGATTTGTCCACGCGGTAAAACCGCTCAAACACCCTGCTTTGCGCTTCCCTGGGAATCCCGATGCCCGTATCCGATACGGACGCGGCGACAAGTCCGCCGCTTTCCGCAACGTCGACCGTCACGGACCCGCCCGGCTTGTTGTACTTTATCGCGTTGTCTATCAGGTTGAAAAACAGTTCCGCCATCATGGACGGGTTCGCGCTGACAATGGCGGCGCCGTCATCGGCGTCTGCGCTACCATCGGCGCTACTAGCGGCGCCATTGGCTTTTATGGTTACTGACACGCCTAATTCCGAGGCTTTTTGCGCAAGCGCCGCCGCGCTCTCCCGCGCCGCGGCGGCAAGGTTCACGGGGGCGAACAGCTCCCGGTTTTCCCCCTCGTCCAGACGCGACAGCAGCATAATATCTTCGACCAACGTGATCAAACGCCACGATTCGTCTTTTATCTTGCGGATAAACGCGGCCTTGTCGCGTTCCTGAACCATGCCGCTGTCCAGCAGTTCCGCGTAACCGGATATGCTGGTGAGCGGCGTTTTCAGTTCGTGGGAAACATTAGCCGAGAATTCGCGGCGCAGTTTCTCCGCCTTCGATTTTTCCGTAACGTCAAGGAACAGCAGAACCGCTCCGTTGTCCGTAACCGGACTGAAATACACGCGGTAATCCCGTCCCGCCCTTTCCATATCCGTTTCGCCGCGATTTCCGGCCAGCGCGTTGCGCGTGTGTTCCAGAAGCGGAATATCGCGGAGAAGCTCAAGGATGTTTTTCCCTTCCATCGGCGCCTCCGCTTCGAAAATCCGCAGGACGCTCTTGTTCGCGGAAAGTATGATTCCGCGATGGTCAAGCAACGCCGCCCCCTCGCTCATATTTTCCATGATGGCGTTTATGGCGTCCGACCGTTCCTGTAAAGACGCGAGTTGTTCCGCCAGTTGAGCGCGCTGTTTCTCAATGGCGCGGACAAAAGGGATGATCTCGTCGTAGGGTGCGGTGATCTCGCCGGCGGCGAGATCGCCATCAAGGCGCACCGCGTTAAGCGGCTTGACAATACAGGTGGTGAGGGCGCCGGCGGCGATGTAGCAGACGACGATCATGCAGATCAACACGCCGAAAACAGCGGGCAGCGCCCGCCCAAACAGCGCGAAGAAACTGTTGGTGGTTTTCGCGGCGCGCAAGATCAAGCCGCTCGGCAGTTCCACCGCGTAATAGTACGTCTCCTCCCGCAACGTGTTGGAAAACCGGCGGCTTTCTCCAAAACCGGCGTTCCGCGCCGCGCGGATTTCTTCCCGTTCCATGTGGTTTTCAAGCGTTTCCGCATCAACAGCGCTGTCGTACAGTACGCTCCCATCCTGACCCACAATCGAAACGCGGACGTCTTCCGCAAGCGCGGAAAACACCCTGTTTTGCGCGATTTCGCGAGCGAGATCAGTCCGGTCGAACTGAGCCGTGTCAGCCGCGTGAACCGCGTTTGAACCGGCGAGCGCGTCCTTGAGCAGTTGAACCCGCCGCTTCACATCCGATTGCAGATAGATTGAAAATTGATGGTAAAAAATGAGGCACAACACGCAGGAGGCGAGCGCAAGGCTCGCGCTGGCGAGCAGCGCCATACTCAAATAGATGCGTTTTTTCATACCTCATCCTCTATTTTGTACCCTACGTTGCGTACGGTTTTGATGACGCCTCCCGCTTCCCCCAACTTTTGCCGGAGCGACTTGATATGCATGTCAACGGTTCTGCTGTCCCCAAAGTAATCGCTCCCCCAGATGCGGGTCAGGATGGTTTCGCGGGTTAGAGCGACATTTTTTTTACGCATGAGGTACTGCAACACTTCAAATTCCTTGTAGGTTAGGGTTATTTCCGTTCCATTGACATGGACAGCGCGTTTGTCCGGGGAAAGAACAATGCCGGCGACAACGAGATCGGAAGGCGCGTCCGCTTTCGGCTCGCTCCTGCGCAGAACCGCTCGAATTCGGGCGACAACCTCCACCACGGAGAAAGGCTTTGTAATGTAGTCGTCCGCCCCCAAATCAAGCCCTTTGACCCGATCATGCTCCGCGCCCTTCGCGGTGAGCATAATGATCGGGATTTTCTCCATTTTTCCGGATCCCCTCACTTTTTTGAGAAGCGAAATCCCGTCTTCACCGGGGAGCATGATGTCCAGCAGTATCAAATCTGGCGTTTTGGTGTCAGACCCCGCGGCTTGCAACGCGGCTTGCAACGCTTGGTAAAAAAGCCTGCCGTCCGCGTAACCGGAAACGTCGAAGCCGGATTGAGTGAGCGCGTATATCAACAATTCCCGAATATTGTCATCATCCTCTACTACAAATATCTTGCGCATTTCTCCTCCTTCATGTTACGTTGCGTTAAGTGTTATAACGCGCAACGTCAGCGTCACCACAAGCTTCACGCTACTTAAAAATATGTTTGTCTTTGTGAACGCCTGTTATGGAAAAAATCACCCATTCGGCGATGTTGACCGCGTGATCGCCGATGCGCTCGTAGTATTTCGCTATTTGCAGAAGATCGAAGGCTTGTTCGCCGTTATTCGCGTTCTCATGCACCAGGGCGATCAAGTCTTTTTTCACGGTTGAAAAAAGAGCGTCCACCACATCGTCGCGGGCGATGACCGACCGCGCCAGTTCCACATCTTTTTTTACAAAGGCGTCTATGCTTTCCGTCACCATTTTGCTCGCGGCTTCCGCCATCTGCGGGATATGCTCCAGCTTGGTGATGTAATCCTGCGTGGAAAGGTCAACGCAAATATCGGAGATGTCCGCGGCGTGGTCGCCGATGCGCTCCATATCGGTGATCATCTTCAGCGCCGTGGAAACCTGCCCCAAATCCCGCGCCACAGGCTGCTGCATGAGGATCAGTTTGAGGCATCTGCTCTCGATTTCCCGCTCCGCCTCATTGATAACCACGTCATTTTCTATGACCTCCCGCGCCTTGTCCGCGTCATGCAACATCAAAGCGCTTGCGGCCATAGAGATGGCGCGTTCAATCAAAGCGCCCATTTCAATCAACATATTGTTCAGTTCCGCAAGCTGCTCGTCAAACCGTCCCCGCATTATCCAAACCTCCCTGTAATATAGTCCTCGGTGCGCTTGTCCGAAGGCATCGCAAACAGCCGTTCGGTGTCGCCATATTCTATGACCTCGCCCAGCAGGAAAAACACCGTGCTGCCGCTGATCCGCGCCGCTTGCTGCATGTTGTGCGTGACGATAACGATACTGTACTTCTCACGCAATGTCAGCAGCAATTCCTCAATTTTTCCGGTGGAAATCGGATCGAGCGCGCTGGTCGGCTCGTCCAATAAAAGCACGTCCGGGGAAACCGCCAAGGCTCTCGCTATGCACAGGCGCTGCTGCTGTCCGCCCGACAGCCCCAGCGCCGATTTTTTCAGCCTGTCCTTCACCTCATCCCAAATAGCCGCGTCGCGCAATGACCGCTCGACTATATCCTCCAGATCGCGCCGCGCTTTCACGCCGTGCGTCCGGGGTCCAAACGCTATGTTGTCGTAAACGCTCATGGGAAAAGGGTTGGGTTTTTGAAACACCATGCCGACCCGCTTGCGCAG
Source organism: Treponema sp. (assembly GCA_031259035.1). Classification (GTDB taxonomy): domain Bacteria; phylum Spirochaetota; class Spirochaetia; order Treponematales; family Breznakiellaceae; genus JAIRKH01. The sequence goes on from JAIRLZ010000116.1 coordinate 4,175, forward strand.
CATACTAACGTCAGGATAGGCGTAAATGTCTTCGCCAAAAAGCCGTACGCGCCCGGAAGCGGTGAAGCCATCCACAAGATCGTTCATACGGTTGAGCGTTTTGATAAACGTGCTTTTTCCACATCCTGACGGGCCGATAAACGCCGTTATTGTATTGGCTTCAATTTCCATATTGATTTCTTTGAGCGCGTGAAACGCGCCGTAATGTACATTCAAATTGTCAATTTCAAAACAATTCATACTCCCGCTCCGTTTTGTATTCCCACGCGCTTTGATATGGCGGCTGAGGCCGCGTTTATCAGAATGACGGCAAGCAGCAGCGCCACAGCCGTCGCGTACCCTTCGCCAGTGTGGAGACCTTCGCTGGACAGGGCGTACATGTGAACCGATAACGTCCTCGCGGACTGCATGGGATTAGCCGGAATCTGCGCCACGGTTCCAGCCGTGTAGATCAACGCGGCGGTTTCTCCCACAATGCGCCCTATCGCAAGAATAATGCCCGCGGATATGCCCGGCGCGGCCGCGGGCAACGCCACCCGAAAAACCATCCTGAGCCGCCCCGCGCCGAGTCCAAACGCCCCTTCCCGCCACGTGTCCGGCACAGACCGGAGCGCCTCTTCGGTGGAACGCAAAATGAGCGGCAGTATCATAACAGAGAGGGTGAACGCGCCCGCGAGGACCGAGAATCCCCATCCGAGAAAGGTGACGAAAAACAACAGCCCAAAGAGTCCATACACAATCGACGGGATTCCCGCCAGCGTTTCCGTGGTTATGCGGATGACGGCGACCGCTTTGCTTCCCCGCGGCGCGTACTCCGCAAGCCAGATCGCCGCGAAAATGCCCAGGGGCGCCGCGATTGCCAGCGACAACAGAGTTATGATGGCGGTGGAAACAAGCGCCGGCGTCAAGGAGACGTTCTCGCTCGTATAGGTGAGGGAAAACAGTTTTGGCGTGATGTGGGGAACGCCCTTCACCAGTATAAATCCGATGATGTACAGAAGCGCGGCGACGGTCACGCCAGCCGCCGTCCATGTCGCCGCCCCCAGCAGAGCTTCGGATTTTTTACTTTTTTTAACCGTGCGACTTGCATCCGGCGCCCCAGACGCTTTTTTCACCTTCTCCATTTTTTGTTTCCTTTTCCTTTGCGATCCGCGTCCGGCGATCCTTTTTTAACCGTGCGACTTGCATCCGGCGACCCGGATGAATCAGTTCCTCGCCCTTAGCGTAAGGCAACCCATTTATGGGAGATTTTTTGCGGCATCAAGCGCAAAAAATCCACAAGCGCGACAGGTTGGCAGCGGCATTAAAAAGATCGTTTTGTCAACGCGGAGAAGCTCATGTTTATCAGCAGAATGAATACAAACAACGCTACGCCCGTGGCGATCAGCGCCTCCCGATGCAGTTCCGCCGCGTATCCCATTTCAAGCACGATGTTCGCCGTCAGCGTACGCGCCCCTTTCAACAGAGAAATGGGCATACGCGCCTGATTGCCCGCCACCATGATGACCGCCATAGTTTCGCCGACAGCGCGTCCAACGCTCAACACCGCGGCCGCAAGGACGCCGGATTTCGCGGCTGGCAGCTCAACCGCGAAGACCGCGCGGTAATGGCCCGCTCCCAGCGCCAAAGCCCCCTCGTAGTACTGGGGCGGCACGGCGCGGATCGCGCTCTCGGATATGACGATAACCGTCGGGAGGATCATAATGCCAAGCAGGATGCACGCGGATAAAATGCTGTTCCCCGCAAGCGGGACAATCGCGGTCATGCCGAAAAAGCCATACACCACCGAAGGGACGCCCGCCAGCAAATCCACGGCGGGCTTTACGGCGCGGTAGAGCTTTTGAGGGCAGATCCGCGCCAGAAACACGGCGGTCAGAATGCCGATGGGAACGCCGATGACAATGGCGCCTGCGGTGACGTACAGGCTGCCGGCGATCATCGGCAATATGCCGAAAGACGGCGGTATATCTGCCGGCGACCATTCTTTGCCCAACAGAAAAGCGACCGCGCCGATCTTCCCGATTGCGGGAAGACCGTTCGCCAGCAGAAAGAAACAGATCAGCGCAAGCGCGAGTATGGACGCCGCAGCCGAAAGGAAAAACACCGCGCTCATAAGTTTCTCTTGCGCCAATTTTTTCATTTGAGCGGCGGACATCGCGGCGGCATCCGTCCTTGCCATGCCGTCGCGCTGTTTCTCTCTCCTTGTTTTCATTTGATCACCTGACTCCACCGCGCCGTTTCTCCGGTAAAGACGGCTTTTATTTCATCTTTCGTTAAGTTCGCAACCGGATTTTTCTTGTTCACAATAACCGCAATGCCGTCAATGGCGATCTTCACCGGAGTAAGCCGCGCCAATTCGCTGTCCTTCAAGTCCCGGCTCGACATGCCGATGTCACAGGCGCCGTCCAAAGCCGCAGTCATGCCCGCAGACGAATCGCTCATCTGTATTTCAATGACAGCGGACGGGTTCAGCGCATTATAGGCTTCTTTCAATTTTTCCATGACCGGCGTTACCGAAGACGATCCGGCGATGACAATTTTGCCCGCAGGCTTGCTTCCCGCATACGGAGCGGCGGCGGTGTTCACCGGAATATAGCTCTTTGCGATGACGCCCTGCCCTTCCGCCGAGAGGATAAAGCCGATGAAATCCTTTGTCAACGCGGATTCAGCGGCTTCGCCTTTTGTGGCGATGTAAAACGGCCGTGAAACCGTATAGCTGCCGTTTTTCACATTCGCGGTGGTCGCGGCGACGCCGTTTACGGCCACAGCCTTGACCGTCTCGTTCAGCGAGCCAAGAGAAATGTACCCGATGGCGTATGCGTCCCCGGCGATGTTCATCATCATCACATCGGTTTGTTTGGCGATGACCGCTTCTTTTGTGGTCGTATCCCTGCGGCTGCCGTCCGCGCCTCTCACCTCAATGCCGAACAGCTCAATAAACGCGCCGCGTGTTCCAGAACCGTCCTCGCGGGACACCACGCCGATGTTCTTTTGCGGATCAAAACTCGCCGCGTCCCCGGCGCCGCTGGCAAACGCCGCTCCTGTCGTTGACAGTGAAATAATGGCCGCCGCCACTAACGCCTTCTTCATGTTCCCTATCTTTTTCATACCAAACCTCCATTTGAACGCTTTCCAAACCGTCCTGACGGAGCCGCCTCATGGCGCCGTCCACCGGACGCGCCTAACAGACGCGCGCAATGGCGGACAAGTCTTGGAAGTGGCTTTGATGATAAACGCCCTTTGTGTAATGTATATGGTATGTATGTAAAAAACAGGTAAAATTTTTCCTTGCGGGATGCGCAGCGAATCGCTCCCGCAGTGTCCAAGCGTCAGATGCGCTTGAACCATAAGCGGGCGCATCTCCGCTATAGCCATCCGTCAGGCTCCTACAGTATTGTCAAGTCAGGATGCCTATCAATTGTTCGATTCTCCATTGGAAACAGCGCCTTTCGCCGCCTTATGTGCGCCGCACGACATTACCGCTTCTGATCTCACCGCGTCGGGCCGTTGTTTTTATGGGCGGCGGTATCGCGTTTTTTCTGCTAAAAAAACGCGGTTTTGCAAGGCTACAGCCGGATTTAGCATGAAAAACCGCGCGACTTGTTTAATAACCAACCGGGTTGTTAAACAAGTCAAATCTTTAAACCCTTCTACAAAGCGCATCAACTCTTTTCATAAAGTCATTGGAAATTCTCCTTTCCCACTTAATCGTAAAACTAACAGGCAGCGGAGATTCTTTAAATTCTTTAAGCATGTTTTTAATTCCCTGGATATTGGGGTGTTTTGTGGCATTGGCCGCGTTTCCGTTAACCTTGTCAATTATCGCCTGCGAGTCGGTAACGAGAATATAATTTCCGGGATACAGTTTGGCATACTGTAAGGCTCTAAAAATGCCTTCGGATTCCGTATCTTCGTTAGTGGTCGACGCGGAAATGCCAAATTTTCCCGATTCCTCATGGACAATGGCATTGTCTTTCACCACAACAAAAGCCCACTTTTCGAGTCCTCCATCGGTATAAATATACGAGTAGTGCTTCGAAGCCATACGCCGCTCCTTAATAAATGATGTCTTCCAGGGCGGGAATCCAGCAACTTTTCAATTCCCTGTATTCCATCCTGTTGTACAGGCTGTCAATCGCCCCATTTTCCTTGATTGCCTCAAAAAGAAAAGAGGAAAAAAGCTTATAGTTTTCAAGTACAAACAGCGCGTATTGTTTCTTTGCCTGTTTTGCATCAGACACGTGATCCCGCAGGCATGTTTCATAATAGGCCCGCGCTTTTTCACAGAGTTTTTCGAGTTCCCGCTTAAAGCCGGTCCATTCGGCCTTTATTTCTTCCGTTCTTGGAAGAATTTCCGGCCACGCGACAAGCGCGTCATCTATACTTTCATTTTTAAGGGCAAGAAAAATACCCTCGTCGGAAAAATGTCCGTTTCCTTTCAGGAAGGCGAGGTCCCTGTAATGGGCGGACTTGATTTTGACCCGGTTAAAATTTCCATCCTGAACAACGACGCCTTCCCTGTCATTGGAATCAATCGATTCACAATACGCAATCACTTCATCTATAGTTTTAAGAGGATATAATGTGGGGGTTTCAAAACCAAGGTTAAATGTCTCCCGCGCCCATTCAGGAGTATGTTCAAGCCCGTGTTCATCCCGGCAGCCCAGAAGGGTAAGCTTTGTTTCCCTGTAGGGAACGATAATCTTATTGTAAGGAGAAGTAAGTTCAAACATAAACGTCCAACCGGCAGGAAGATTCTTCACTTCTTCCTCATGTCCCCGCAAAGCATAATCCCGCAGAGAGGCAAAGGTATAGGGCGGCGGAATCTGTTCTTCAGTTTGCGCGGTATACTGTTCCGGTATTTCAGCCTCGATCTCGAAACTTCCATTGGTTGTCCAAAGATCACTGCCATCGGGTTCTTTGAGCAACTTCAGCAATGACCCGTCAAGTTTATCTCTGACATACAAAGTATGATTCCAATCTATAGGATCTTCTCCCTTTTCCCCATAATTGGCAAATTTGAAAAACGGCGTAAGGTAAGGTTTTACGCTGTCCCCGCGAATATCATAGACAGAACCTCTACAGCAACGGACGACAGGATTTGAAAAATCCGATTCAAACTGCTGATATTTGAACATCACCAGATTGGGACGATCCGGATGTTTCATTGCCTTGACAAAATACGGCGCTTTCGCCAATTCCTCTTCAAAAGTATCGCGGTTCTTTTTTATAAAGTTTGTCAGGTAATCCCAGCTATCATATTGCCCCATAACAGCTCCTATAACCAAATATAGCTCCAAAAACACTTTCTTACAAGTGAGAATTATGTGATACAGCCATGCAATCCTCGGAAAATACATTGACAATTAATTGATAAATTTGATACGGTAAGAACAATTGTAATGCTGCCAGGAGAAATGGAAACAGGAAAGGCGTTTGCCATGCGGCGGATGATCTTG
>JAIRLZ010000120.1 GCA_031259035.1 Treponema sp.
GTCTCCCCCAACCTGCTGAAAAAGTTCAACGCTCTCGGCTACGCTTTCGGCAAAAGCGGACCCCACATCAAGTACGAGGACGTGAACACCGGCAAAACCCTTGCGGAAGTCGACGTGCAGCTTGAGAACGGCGGTTGCGTTCTCGCTGTGGAAGTCAAGACCAATCCGACGACAGACGACGTTGATGAGCATGTGAAGCGCATGGAGACTCTGCGGAGACACGCGGACTTCCACAACGACAAGCGGGATTATCTGGGGGTGATAGCCGGAGGGATTATGAGCGAGAGCGTGAGAAACTACGCTATGAAGAGGGGTTTTTACGTGTTGGAGCAGTCTGGGGACACGATGAACATAGCGGCGGCGCCGGAGGCGTGGAAGCCGAAGCGGTGGTGAGTCGACATGCGGCAATACAACAGGCGGCGCAATCCAATATGACATATTTGGAGGCGTATATGAACAGGCGGGAAACGTTTGTTTATGAAGGGCTGAAGGCGCGGCGGAACGCGAAGCGAGCGTGAAGCCACAGGACAATCTTCGCTTGCCAAACCCCCACGCCGGCAACGCGCCGCCCCGCAAACTCGCGGCAACTGCGCTTCTCTATCCCCGCTTGCCTCGCCCACTTGTTCAACGCCTGAGTATCTCCCCGCATACGATGGTCACTCCGGAAATGGCGGCCCCCACGGCAAAATGCGCATAGTTCTTCCGGGTAATTTCGGTGGAACCCAAAACTCCGGTAAACACCGGCAGGGACATCTTGATCTTCCGGTCCCAGCCGTAGTGGGCATAGCCCTGGATGTTAAGGTGGGAATAGCTCGCCGGATACCCCCCCCCCCCCCACCCGGCGGTAACACCCCCGAAGGGTCCCGGATAGATAAGCTCCCGTCCCCGGAAGGAGGCTTTAAAGATTTCGCGGCAGCCCCGACGTCCGTCAACACACCGCGAACACAAACCGCCGCAAGGCGCCACACTCGTCGAACGGTTGATCGGACTGGTCGCATCATTGCTATTAGGTCTTTGCAGATTTATGGAGGCTCCTTCTTTCTTTACATGCAACCGGACGCCAATGTGCGGACGCATTCCATACCCCTTGAACACTTGTCTGACAAACGGTACTATAAGTCTTGTGGCATACATAAAAACCCTTTTTGATAAAAATTTTTTGGAATACGCCTCGTATGTGATACGTGACCGGGCTATTCCCGATATTGAAGATGGATTAAAACCCGTACAACGGCGCATCCTGCACACTCTTTTCGAGATGGACGACGGCAAATTTCACAAAGCGGCAAATGTGGTGGGGCATTGTATGCAGTACCACCCGCACGGCGACGCCTCCATACGCGACGCGCTTGTAACGCTTGCCAATAAAGAGCTTTTCATTGAGAAACAGGGCAATTTCGGCAATATTTTCACCGGAGACGCGGCGTCCGCGCCCCGTTACATTGAGTGCCGCGCAACGCAACTCGCAAAGGACATTTTCTACAATCCGAAACTCACGGACATGATCGAATCCTATGACGGGCGCAAGAAAGAGCCGTTGCTGTTTCCCGCGAAACTGCCGGTGGCGCTGATCATTGGCGCCGAAGGCATCGCGGTAGGCATGTCAACAAAAATCCTGCCCCATAACATTATCGAAGTGATAGAGGCTGAAAAAGCCTGCCTCCTGAACAAGCCTTTCATTTTGCGCCCCGACTTCCCGACCGGCGGACTCGTTGACGTGTCCGGGTACAAAGACGGCGCCGGCAAGGTGGTGGTTCGCGCGAAACTCGACGTTTCGGATCCCAAACGCATCGTCGTGCGGGAACTGCCCTTTGGCATAACAACCGAGAATCTTATTGAAAGCGTAGAGGCTGCGGTAAAGGCGGGCAGAATCAAGATACAGTCCATCAACGACTTTACGGCGGAAAATGTTGAAATTGAAATCAAACTCGCCCGAGGCGTTTACGCGGAAGAAACGGTGAACGCCCTTTTCGCGTTTACCGCGTGCGAGCAGTCAATATCGGTGAATTTCCTCGTGATAAAGGACAACCTGCCCGTTGTTACAAGTGTCAGCGAAGTGATCCGGCGACATGCCGGCGCGTTGGCGGTTATTCTCACCAAAGAACTTGAACTGGAGAAAAAAGAGCTTTTTGACAAACTCCATGCGCGGACGCTGGAACGGATTTTTATTGAGAATGGCATTTACCACGCGATTGAGCGCATGAAGACCGCTGAGGGCGTGAAGAAAGCCGTTGTCGCGGGTTTTGAGCCATTCTCAGAAGAAATAGGAGAGCGGGGGGTTGGCATGGACGATGTTGAAGTCCTGCTTAAAATTCCCATCCGGCGCATTTCTCTCTACGACATTAACAGGGCGAAAGAAGAGATGAGCGCGATACGGGCGCGTATAAAAGAAATCAACGCGCATTTGAAAAACATCACCGCGTACGCCATCGCCTTCCTTGACAGCGTTATTGAAAAAATCAAGGCGAATGCGGAGATTGGCGGCGGAAAGCGGAAAACAGTTGTCGAAAAGTTCGGCAAGGCCGACGTAAAGGAAGCGGTGAAAAAGGACATTCCCCTGAAATACGACGCGGCGACTGGCTATACCGGCACGGCGGTGAACGGTGAAATAGTCGCGGAAGCGTCGCCGTTTGATCGCATCCTCACGGTGCGAAGGAACGGCGTGTACACGGTGCAGGATCTGCCGGACAAGCTCTTTATTGGAGAGGGCGCGTGGTGGATAGGCGTCGCGGACAAGGAAGCGCTTGCGGATACGGTGTTCACCATCATCTACAAGGAAGCGGAGACGGGCTTTCCGTATATAAAACGCTGTGTCATTGAGGGCTGGATTATGAACAAGGAATATTCCCTTGCGCCTGAGGGCGCTGAAGTTCTGCTCATCGACACCCGCAAGAAGTTTTCTTTCACCGCCTATTACCTGCCCAAACCCCGCGTCAAAATCACCAAAGAGACGTTCAAAACGCAGGATTACGCGGTGAAAGGGTTAAAAGCCGGAGGCGTCCGGCTCGCAGCGCGGGAAATCGACAGGATAGAGACAAAAGGCGTCTAAGAGCGGCGTTTGCCGCTTATCCCGTCTCGCCGCGTCGCTGTAAACGTCTTGGTTGCAGGCGAACCTGCGGCTTGCGAACCGCGGGTTCGGCGGCGTTTTGTCCGCATGAGTTGGGCATTTGCGGCTTATCCAATTTTCTTCAGGGGGTAAGAGGCTGGACCAAAACTGACGCCATAAGGCGTGTTTTGGACCAGCCTCATCCAAGCGCAACAAACTGCTAGGGCGTCCGCAGCCTTGTTTGAGCGCTCTGCGGTGGGGAGGTTCATTGCCGCAGTAGATCCTTGCCATAATCAGTCAGCATATTTTGTATCTCCTCGTAGGGGACAACCGTCTCAACATATCCGCGCGCATACGGCGCTATTTCGTACGGGTTCCAGTGAAAGCCAATGCCAGACGGCGCGCTTTCCCATGCAATGAAGAACTGGGAGGGCGTTTCCACCGCGTCATCAAAAAAACCATTTTCACTTAAAGAGGCGTCCACGCTTAAACCCGCATCCATACGGAGGCGCGCCTCTATAATTCGCAACAAAGCCGTCTGCGCGTCCGGCAGGATTATATCACTCAAGGAAACATCATTGGGTGTTTTGCCATCTTTGCCAGTTTTGTCAAAAACAAAGAACTCCTCGGTTTGGATGCCGTGCGCGCCGCCGGCAAACTCGTATCGCGTCCGTTTTATCTGCATAACGCGCTCTAAATCGGACGCTTCCACAGTCTCACTGTATTCCCAGCTAAAAGATGCCGCCGGGTCGGATTCTGCCCATACATCAGCGGCGGCGGCGTACTGTTCCTCCAGAGCGGCGATGAGGTTGTCCCCGTACATCGCGGGCGGGGAATTTTTATATAAAACGCGATACGTGCAATCCCGTAAGCCGTCATTTCCCGCAATCTCAAGCAAATTGAGCGAGATTTTCATGCATGGACTATTTTCAATTTTATCCGGCAATAAAAAGACCGTTTTTTCCTGCGTATACGGTGTATACGGCATATGCGGCGCAAGCGGCGCGTCTTGCGAAACGCTCCGGCACGCGGACAATAAAATGAGCGGTAAAATAGGAAAGAATGCTAAACGCTTCATAGTTGTATAAAATAATTGTTTTATATCCATGAGTCAAGAACAATACGCTTTCCCTTGACGGCTCCGGCGGCGCCGCCCTCATCCCGGCAGGTAGGGGCTGGGGACGCCATCACCCCGCCCGGTCAGGAGCGTATGACAACGCCCCGCCCCCGCGAGGCGGCTTTTTTTATGCTCGGGCGCTCTTGCGCTCTTTCCGCCATTGCTGTTATAGTAAAGGAAACCTCTAAAAACGCGAACCTGCGGTTAGCGAACCTGCGGTTCGACAGTTTTTAGAGGTTTTCTCACCCTGTGGAGAACATTGTGTTTAGGAGGAAATGTTTATGCCAGAAATGACGGCTCAGGAAGCGGCTGAATGGGGGAAAACCCTGAGTTTTGAGAAAGTTTGGGCAGCTTTCATGGAAACCAACAGAAAATTCGCGGAAACCGATAGAAAATTCGCGGAAACCGACAGGAAATTCATGGAAACCGACAGAAAATTCATGGAAACCGATAGGAAATTCATGGAAACCGATAGAAAATTCGCGGAGACCGATAGAAAATTCGCGGAAGCCGCCGAATATTCGGCTAAAGTTGACGCGAAAATTGACAGGCTTACAGAGACTGTCGACAAAATGGCGAAGAGAGTCGACCGGGTGACCGCTAATGTCGGCGGACTCAACCTGTCTATGGGAGAGTTGGTGGAAACGCTTTTCGCCCCCCACCTTGGGGAAAAGTTTGACCCGTATCAGTATAACCTCAGACGAACATTTAAACGTGTCCCCATATATGACGATACGAGCCGCCTGCGCGGAGAGATAGACATTCTGCTTTCCAACACCACCATATGTATGGCGGTGGAAATCAAAAGATGGCTGGACCAAACGGGTCAGGTTGACGAGCATGTAAAGCGTATGCAGTTAATCCGTACATACCCGCCGGCGGAAGCCAAAGGGAAAACATTGATCGGGGCGATAGCGGCGGGCACGGTATATCCAGACGTACGGGAATACGCGGAACAGAGCGGTTTTTTTGTTCTTGAATTAACGGGGGAAGACGTCCGTTTGCTTGAGCCGCCGCAGAGTTTTAAGCCCAAAGAGTGGTGAAAAAAGTCCGCCGTCCATACGAAGGGGTAAAGGCGATGATATGCGGTATTGACGAAGCGGGACGCGGTCCCTTGGCGGGGCCGGTATGCGCCGCCGCGGTGATATTGCCCGATGATTTTCCGGTTGAATTTCTCAATGACTCCAAAAAACTCAATAAGAATGCGCGAAGGCTTGCCGAGTCGCTGATTTACGAAAGCGCCGGCGTCGCAGGCGGCGCCGTATGCGGCATTGGCTTGGCATCCCATGAAGAAATAGACGCGCTTAACATACTGAAAGCGAGCCTGATCGCCATGAAACGCGCCTTTGAAGCGCTTCCAGTTGAAAAGCGGCGGCTTATTGATGAGGTTGTCGTTGACGGACGGTACACGCCCGATATTGCCGGACACGGCGCCGCAAGCCGCGTACCGGTTCGCGCTCAGGTAAAGGCGGACGGCAGCGTTCCCCAAGTGATGGCCGCGTCAATTCTTGCAAAGGAGGCGCGTGATCGCGTAATGGAAAAGTACGCGAAACAGTACCCGCAATACGGATATGAGCGGCATAAAGGCTATCCCACAAAATTGCACTGTGAGCGCATTTTCCAATATGGACCGTCTCCTATCCAACGGAAAACATTCCGAATTCCATATGAAATTCGGCAAATTCCGTATGCCTCGAATTGAAACCGGTAAAGCCTCCTTTGAATGCGCCGATAATTATAAAAGAATAATTTAGGCAAGGATGCCGTGGCGCACCGTCATAGGGGCGGCGACGTCTTAAAAAACCAAAGGAGTGAATTATGATTATCAATCACAACTTGAGCGCGATGTTCGCTGATAGGTCCCTTAAAGTTACCCAGACGCAACTGGATAAAAATATGGAAAAACTGTCAAGCGGCTTGCGCATCAATCGTGCAAGTGATGACGCTTCAGGTCTCGCTGTCTCTGAAAAGCTACGCAGTCAAATCCGCGGCTTGAATATGGCTTCTATTAATGCCCAAAACGGCATTTCCTTTATTCAGGTTACGGAAGGTTACCTTCAGGAAACGCAAGACATTCTCCAGCGCCTCCGTGAATTGGCGGTGCAGTCTTCCAACGGGATTTACACCGCGGAAGATCGTGAGCAAATTCAGGTTGAAGTTTCCGCTTTGATCGACGAGATCGACCGTATCGCATCTCACGCCCAATTCAACGGTATGAACATGCTTACCGGACGTTTTGCGCGCGCGGGAGATCAGACGGCGACCGCGACCGCTTCCATGTGGCTGCATATCGGCGCGAACATGGATCAGCGGGAACAGATTTTCATCAGCAATGTGTCTGCCAGCGGACTTAATGTCCGCGATCCGAGCGACGGTAGCTTCAACGTCAGGTTGGACCAAGCCGATTCCGCAAACAACGCAATCGGAACATTGGACGAAGCCTTGAAAAAAATCAGCAAGCAACGCGCGGATCTTGGCGCGTACCAGAACAGGCTGGAACATGCCATTCGCGGCATTGACGTCGGCGCGGAGAATTTGCAGGCTTCCGAATCCCGCATCCGTGACAGCGACATGGCTCATGAGATGGTCGGTTATACCAAGAACCAGATACTCAGCCAATCGGGAACCGCCATGCTTGCGCAGGCAAATCAGCGCAGCCAGTCGGCGCTTCAGTTGCTTCAATAACCAGAGGCATTGTTGTGACGCGGCGGCCGTCAGGCCGCAAAAAAGCCGCCCTTTGGGGCGGTTTTTTTATGCGCCGGCGCCGCGGCGTTGGGCGCCGCCTTCAATGCGTCGGCGCCGCTTCTTTTCGCTTCGCGCGTTTAACAGGGAGTACATGATAGGCGTTACGAGCAGGGTCATAAAAAAGCTCACCGAAAGCCCGCCCACAAAGGTTTTGCCAATGGGTTGAATGGTGTCGGCGCCTTGTCCGGGAAAGAAGGCTATGGGTATCATGCCGAGAATGGTGGTAAGCCCGGTCATCATAATGGGGCGCAGCCGGTTGCGCCCCGCCTCAATGCAGGCTTCGCGCAGGGCATACCCTCGCGAACGCAAGGTGTTGGTATAGTCCACCAGCACGATGCCGTTGTTCACCACCACGCCGACCAGCGCCACGATGCCCACCGCGGAAAACACGGACATGGCTTCGTTGCCGATTTTGTATATCCATATTACGCCGATAAAAAGGAGCGGAATGGAAAAGAAAATGATGATTGGATCGACAAAAGATTCAAATTGGCTTGCCATAAGGCCGAACACCATGAAGACAGCCGCCGCTATGATAAAAATGAACTTGCCCGAATATTCGCGTATCTGTTGCGCCTCTCCCGCGTACCTCACGGCGACGCCTTCACGCGGCACGTAGCGCTCCTGTATTGTCTCCTCAAGCCGCCGCTGCATGTCGGTCGCGGCAATGCCGCCGGACAATTCGCCGGAAACGCGGACGACCCGCTCCTGATTCTCGCGGCGGATTGAAGAAGGGGAGCGGCTTTCAGTGATGCGGACGAGATTCGCAAGGCTTATGCGATCCCCGGTTCGGTTCATCACAAAAAGCGCGTCAAGGTTCGGTACGCCCCGGCGGTCGCTGTCCCTGAGCGTCACGTCTACGTTGATGATGCGGTCGCCTTGGGTGATGGTTGTCGCCGTCGCGCCGTCCGCCGCTAGGCGGATTTCGTTTGCAATGGCGGACAGAGACACACCCAGCGCGTTTGCCCGCTCGCGGTCGATTTCTATCAGCAGTTGGGGAGCGCCCTCATTGATGTTGATCGCCGGATTCTCAATTTCAGGCAGATATTGCGTTATGACATCCCTGATTTCTCCAGCGGCGATCATAAGCTCGTCCGCGTCTCGTGAGGTGAGCGTAATATCAATCGCCGATGCGCCGCCCATAGAGCGCCCGGCGCGGAAGGCGGCTTGTATGCCCGGCAGATTGTTCAGGTACGGGGTAAGCTTTCTGATAATGTCACTCGGCGTGTCGGTCTGCTCCGCGGGAGGCGGCAGGGTTATCTGGATGGCGCCGCTGCCGTTCCGCCGCGCGGTGAGAATGATGTTCCGGTAGTTCGTTACATGCTCTTTGACGAGATTTTCCATGTCTTTCAACGCGCGTTCCATGACGCCAACGGGCGTTCCCTGGGGCATGGTGACGTTCAATGTCGCCGTATCGTCAATACGACTGCGAATAAACATGTTCATGCCGATTCCATTGAACTGCATGAACGAAAAGACGAGGATCGCCAGCGTCAGCGTCAGCGTCAAAAACCGGTGATCGAGGCAGTACTCAATGGCGAGTGAATAGGCGTTGTCGATGGCGGCAAACGCCTTTTCAGTTCCTTCGTCAATGGCACGGAGCCACTTGAAGCGCAACGGCTTCTGCACACGGGTGTCAAGGCGCAGGATAGAGCCGCAGAGCGCAGGCACCAATGTAATCGCCACCGCAAGCGAGCAGACAAGGGAGATCACCACCGTGAAGATCAGGTCGCTGAAAAGCTGCCCCATGTCTTCAAGGTCGTTCTTCCAGATGATAAGCGGGATAAAAACGCAGAGGGTCGTTGTGGTTGAGGTGATGATAGCCCTGAGCATCTCGCGGCTGCCGAGAATGGCGGCGACTTCGCTTTTCGCCCCCCGCAGCCGGTACTTGTGGATATTGTCAAGAATGACGATGGAGGCGTCCACGGTCATGCCGAGTCCAAGTATGAGACCCGTCATGGTTAGAAGGTTGAGCGTCAAGCCGAATACGGTCATAAACATGAGGGTCAAAAGGATCGATATGGGTATGGAAAGCCCAATTACAATAGTTCCTTTTATGTTGCGCAGGAATATAAAAATGATGATCATGGCGAGGATGGCGCCCTCAAAGGCGTTCTGATACACTTGATCGAGCGTTGCGCTGATAAGCGTGGTGTTGTCGGAAAGTACGCCCAAAGAGATGCCCTGGGGCAGCCCCGCGTTTATCTCGCCAAGCGCGTCGCGCACTCCCCGCGCGACGCGCACTTGATTGCCGTCGCTTTCGCTTGTCACCTGTATGTAGACGCCGGTTTGCCCGTTTACGGACACACGCGCCGCGTCCTCGTTGTACGATACGCTTACATCGGCGATGTCTTCAAGCCGCGCCACATTGGAACGATTTGTCCGCCCGCCGTCTGAAAGCGGCGATACGGTTTTTACCACAAGCCGTTTTATCTGATTGGCGCTCTTGAGTTCCTGCGTTGTAAGAAGCTGGTACTCCCTCTCCCCGCGCCGCAGGTTGCCGCCCGAAGAAAGGATGCTCTGCCCTCGCAACGCCGCGCTCACGTCGCTCAATGTGAGGTCGAACGCCGCAAGCCTGTTCTGGGAAACCGCCACCTTTACGATCTGAATTGTACCGCCCGTAATCTCGGCGGCGGCCACGCCGTCAATGCGCTGGACGCTTGGAAGTATTTCGTTTTCCGCAAAAAGCCGCAGTTGGTCGGGCGGGTAATTGCCCTGCACCACCAGCCGCATGATGGGCATAGCGGACATATCGAAACGCCTCACTGTGGGAGCGCCGGCGTCGTCAGGCAAACGGTTTGCCACGCGGTTCAGTAAGGTTTGGGCGTCGTTCATCGCTTTGTCCATGTCCGTGCCGTACGCAAAGTTCAAATTGATGTTGCTGCTTTCAAACGAGGAATTGCTGGTCATGTTCGTAAGCCCTCGCGAAGCCGCGAGCGCGCGTTCCAAAGGTATGGTGATATTCCGCTCCACATCCGCGGCTCCCGCCCCGGGAAAACTGGTGTATACAGACAGGACGGGACGCTCGGTGGAAGGGTACAGATCAACCGCTATATTTGGCGCCAGCGTCGCGGCTATGCCCATAAAAAGGGCATAGAGGACAATGATCGTTACTGGATGTTTTACCGAATAGCCGGCTATGTTCATTCAGCCGTCAATCCAGCGGCGAGAAATTCTCTTTTCCCACGCCGCATGCGGGGCATGCCCAATCGTCAGGTATGTCTTCAAACGCCGTTCCGGGTCTAACGCCGCTGTCAGGATCGCCTTCTTTCGGATCGTAAATGTATCCGCATAAATTACATACATATTTTTTCATACTATCAACCTCCATTAGCGGACGGCTGAACCGCCGCCGCATTCATTGAATGGGCTTGTTTGGCAACCCGGTTGGTTGCCGGCTAACCTACGGTTAGCTTCCGTCTCTTGCAATTTCCCGCCAGTGAACCAAGCGGTTCACTGGCGGCGAAATTGCATTTTTTCATACGGAATGTATTCGGCAACTGAGGCTTCCGAACAACTCTAATATAAGCGCGTCCGCTAACGCGCGCTCCAAAGCCCGTGCAGGGTGCAATATTCACGGACAACAACGTTCTCCGCTTGCACCGCGAAAACAGCTTCCGGTTTTTCGCCGGGCTTCAGGATTTTTTTGTAAGAAATGCCGTCCGCCAGCAGTTCTATCCACGCGATGTGGTGCTTTTCTTCCATAGGATGAATCGCCGATCCGACAACCGCCTTCCAGCCGCCGTCAACCTTCTCAACAACCGGAATATGTTTTTCCTTCGCCGCATCCACCGTATTTTCAACAAGCGCCTGCATGGGCTGCTGCCCGCAACATACCGGATCGCAACCGCTTCCCCACAACACTTCAACCACGGCGCCGCATACGCCACACTTGAACACATCAAATTGTTTTGCCATAAACTCTCCTTCTCCATATTTAAGTGGAAAGCGGGCTTTGACCGCTTTTCCCCACGCCTGCTCCAAAACCCTTGAGTGTTAAAACAGGCTGTCTTAAATATAACCTAATATGTTATAAATAACAACTTGCCCCAAAAGCCGGTTACACCGCTTCGCCGCTTCGCTTGAGAATATGCGTTCGGCGCGCCTCCTTTTGATGCGGCGCCTCGGTTTCCGAACCGGCTTCAAAATCTGATGCGCCGTTTAAGCGGCTCGCATAATTTATTAAAAGAACTACTTGCAAAAAAATTTGAAAGGGAGTATACTTGTTTTAATTTACTTTATTTTTGGAGGTCTCGATGAAAAAACTTTCTTTTGTCATTTTGATAAACATGGCGTTTGCGGCCCTGTCGCTCTTTGCTCAGGACGCGCAAGATTCTAGCGGCGACTTCTATTATGTAAAAGTTCCCATTGCAAAGATATATTCTTATTCAAAAGGGTATGTTGTCACTTACAATGTAGGAACCTACGGAACCGAGCTTGATACGGTGTACATTCCGACTTCATGGTTCTCAACAAAAGAAAACAAGGCGGTTCTTATTGAGATGAAAGCGACTCCTGTAGTTCCGAACATTACTGTATACTATCGAGATGGAGCGTTCGCTCACGTAAAACTGTATGTAAAAGCGAACTATAGCGATCCTTCTTGGGGTTATATGCCCTTGCAGGTGAATCTAGACGACCGTTTTGAGAATGTCACGGATGTTTCACTCAAGTTCAGCATCGCAAAAGAATGAGCCTCCGCGTGGCAGAGCGCAAACTGTGTTTGCGTACAAACACAGTTTGCGACGCGGCATCTTAAACGTCGCATTGGTTTGAACCTTCGGTTCGACCTGCAAGGAAATTTTATAATACCGCTGGCTTAACGCCAAAACCCTGTAAGCGTCGTCCGCGGCAAGTGTGAATCGAATATTCGGCGGGATATTAAACCAGACGGTGTGAATGAACCACCCCGCCCCAAGGGGTGGAGTGTCTTGTAAGCGTTGCATTATTTACAAGGTTCGGCGAACCTTCGGTTCGACTGTAAGGAAATATTTAACGGTGATGGTTTGCGGAGCAAACCCGTCTACTACCATTTTTGTTGGCGTTGCTATAATGCCAACCGCCCCAAGGGGCGGGGTATTAGACCCCACTGCGAATAAAGGCGGATGTAAGGTGAGGCTGTTTCAAAACGCGCCTTATGGCGTCAGTTTTGAAATAGCCCGGCGCTGACACGCCGTTAGAAAGATTGGAATGTCTATACCTGTCCCTCAAGAACTGCTTGACTTTATCAGAAAACATAAAAAATTTATCATAACCGGTCATAAAGAGCCGGACGGCGATTGCGTTGGAAGCCAGCTTGCTATGGCTTCGGTGTTGAAACGTCTGGGCAAAGAGGTTGTTGTTTGTTCAGCCGGACCTTTTAGGCGCGGCGAGATTTCAGCGTATCAAGACCGTTTTGCGGATGCCGTGAGAGACGAGGATCGGCTGGGCGCGGCGGTCGTCATCATGGACTGCTCCACGGTGAACCGTACCGGCGATTTGAAAGAGCGTATCGAAGGGTTGCCCACAGCCATTGTCGACCACCACGAGGGCGGAAACCACCGCGCCAGCTCCCAAGAAAATCCCGTGTTTATCGATCCGTCCGCCCCATCCGTAACCTTTCTGATCCTCGCCCTGATCGAATCATTGGGGCTTGCTCCAACCGAAGAAGAGGCGAAACTGTTGTTTCTCGGGCTTTGTACGGACACCGGATTCTTCCGTCACGTTGATTCAACAGGATATGAAACGTTTGCCTATGCGTCCCGCCTCATAAAAGCGGGGGCGAATCCGAAAGAGACGTTCCGTTTTATAAATGGCGGCAAGAGCTTCGCCTCGCGCCGCTTTCTGGGTGTCCTTTTAGCCGGTTCCCGGCAGTATTTTGATGGAAAACTCATCCTTGCTACAGAAGAATACCATGAAAGCCGGCGTTTCGGGCTTGAAAACAGAGATTCGGACACCCTGTACCGGCTTTTGCAGACTGTGGACGGAGTGGAAGTCGCCATGTTCATCAGGCAGGAGACGCCGGTGAGTTGCAGCGTGGGTCTGCGTTCACTGGACAAGATCGACGTCTCCGCCATAGCCGCCGCTTTTGGCGGCGGCGGGCATAAGAACGCGGCCGGAGTGACCCTGAAAGGAACCATCCGAACCATCCGCCCGCAGTTTCTGGACGTATTTGAGAAAATTTTCCGCCGCGGGCGGGACGCATGAAGCCGCATTCCATAAGCGGCTCCTTATCTTCCTCTAGCAGCCTGTTGCGCTTGTAGGTTTTTATGGTTTTTTCGTTGAAAAAAGCCATAAAAACCCCGATAAAGGGGCTGCGAGAAAACTTCGTTTTCTTGGCGGTTTCCGCCTGGCAGTTTGCA
>JAIRLZ010000103.1 GCA_031259035.1 Treponema sp.
AATTAGCGGCTCATTCCTCGCCTTCATTCCATTTCTACGCGGGTTTTTCCACCGCCTCGCCAGCGTTGACCGGCATGATAACCGCTCTTCCGGTTCCCCCGCAAAAACTCATCGTTACGACCGACGACGGCAGCGATGGGGAAAAGGGGGTCGTTACGGACGCCATAGACGCGGGGGCGTACGCCGCCGTGTTTTCCTGCGGTACGACCGCCATGCTTAAAGCGGTGGCGGCGGCGTGCTGCGCGATAGCGGGAACCCCCTGCTTTATCAGCGCGGAAAATCACATGGCCTGCGGCGTGGGCGCGTGTCTGGGCTGCGCCGTAAAAACGGCGTCCGGCAACAAACGTTGCTGCGCCGATGGACCGGTGTTTAATGCGCGGGAGGTGATATTTGCCTGACAATCCACTGAAAAAACCGGATGTTTCCGTGACTATCGCCGGCGTCCGATTCAAAAATCCGGTGATTGCGGCTTCAGGCGCATTCGGCTGCGGCAGGGAATACGCGGACTTGCTTGATGTAGGCGCGTTAGGCGGCGTCTGCACCAAAGGACTCACCCTTGAACCAAAAACTGGCAACAGCGGCATGAGACTGCATGAAACGCCATCAGGGCTTATGAACTCAATCGGGCTTGAAAACCCCGGCATCCCTGCATTCATTGAAAAAGACTCGCCTTATGTACAGGAGTTGCAAAAACAGGGCGTCATTGTCATTGCGAACCTTTCTGGATCATCTGTGGAAGAATACGCCGAAGGAGCGCGGCTTCTGGACCTGTGCGGCGTTGACATGGTGGAGTTAAACATCTCCTGCCCCAATGTAACATCGGGCGGCATGGCTTTCGGGCTTGATCCAGAAACCGCGTCATATGTGGCGCGGATTGTACGAAAGGCGTTGCATAAGCCGCTCATAGTAAAACTTTCACCCAATGCGCCCGACATCACCGCGGTCGCTTCCGCCTGTATAGCGGCGGGCGCGGACGCCCTCTCCCTTGTAAACACGTTTAAAGCGATTGCCATAGATGTTGAGAACCGTAAGCCCGTGTTCGACAATGTAAGCGCGGGTCTCTCCGGTCCCGCTATCCGTCCCATCGCGCTCAGAATGGTGTGGGAGCTTGCCGGGTCTGTCGCCGTACCTATCATTGGACTTGGCGGCATCGCCAGCGCGAATGACGCGCTCGAATTTCTCATGGCGGGCGCGAAAGCCGTACAGGTAGGGACGGCGACCTTTGCCAATCCAGCGGCCATGCCCGAAATTATGGACGGCATCGTAACTTATATGGAGAAAAAAGGGATTTTTTGCATTGAGGACTTGAGCATTCGGTAGTTCTCGTATATAATATAGGTATGCGTTACAAAGATTACCATACTTCGGTGGAAGTTTCACTTGAAAGTTCTCTTATTTCTTATCATATTTCATTAATAATCGCGCTCGCCTGTATCGCTGTGTATGCGTTTGCGCTTATCTTTGCAGGTATAAGAGTTTTCCACATGGTTAACGGGCGACATTCGCTTGCCCAACAGGAATTCGCTGATCTTGTTACGTATACCACAACTGAAGGAAACCGTAGTTTTATGAGCGAGCGGTTTCAAACCAATATTACCAACGCGCTCAGGCTTTCAAAAACCCTACAGGCGGCTATTATTTCAAATGCATCCAGCGAATATGGGTTTGAACGGTCGCGGGAATCCGGCATTATATGGGACGGCGGCAAGCCGGTTTTCAAAACCACGCTTGGTTTTTCAGAAAAGCCTCTTTTTGCGCCTCTTGCGATTGAAGATCAGCGGAATGCGACGCTCAGAGTCATTTATAATTTTTTTGATTACAAAAGCTTGATCATCATATTGAAGCAAACGCTCGCCATAGTGGTGGTGGGTTTCTGCATCTCCTGCATAACCCTGTTGCTCCGCTACCTTCTGGTAAAGGATACGGTTCCCGTTATCGTAGGCGGCGCTCCGCACAAGGGGGATGCCAACGACCCTGGCGCAGCGAACGGCAAAACCGGCCGCGCGGCGCAATCGACAGACGATGACGACGACAACTTTTCTGATATTTTTGAAGAGGAAGATAGTGACAGCCCTCAAGATTCTCAACATGCGGATCCAACGGTTTTTGAACCAGAGGCGGCGCCGTCTCCTATTTCCGCAAACGAGAGTGACAACATGCCGCTCCGCGCCGACATCAGCGAGGATGAATTTGCCGGACTTTTCCCACAAGAAGATGAACCTACATACACCGATCTTGGAATCAACTGGGAGACAAGCCTGATAAGGAAGCTCGAAGACGAGCTGTACAGAAGCGAATCGTTCAATCAGGACTTGGCGCTGATTATCGTACAAGCGACTGATGATCCGGCCGGAACGACGCTCCCCATCATGGCTTCCGAAGCCATAGATTTTTTCGTGCTCCGCGAGCTGATTTTTAAAAAAGGCGACGTCGGCGTTACTGTCATTGCGCAAAATACAGATATTGAATCCGCGTTTACCAAGGCGACGGAATTCCGCGCCGCGCTGCTAGACAAACACCCCGAACAAAACCTAAAACTTTTTATAGGCGTCAGTTCCCGTTGCGGCCGTGATGAAGTTGAGCCGAATCGCTTGATCCGGGAAGCGGAAGCCGCGCTTGAAAAGGCTTCTGAAACGGCGCCGATTGTGGCGTTCAGGGTTGATCCTGAAAAATACAAGGAATTTTTGAAGAAACAAGGCGACTCATAAAAAACAACGCCTCAAACGTTCACACAGAATGCGCGACAGCGTGCGCGACAGCGTGCGACAGCGCTTCATTTCAAAGCGGTCTCTTCCTCTAACAACCATGTCGTTTCAAGAATCCCGTCTAAATCAATATCGAGCTTTTGGATAAAAGGCTTGCCTTGTCTGTACGCTGTTTCGGATATAATCTTTCCGTCCAGATACTCACGAGTACGCTGGGGAATCCCATGCGCCAGTTCTATGCGCTCCTTTGCGCCGGAAAACCCCGTACTGTCCCGCTCAAGGAGAATGGCGGAAGCGATCAATGTACGTTCCGTAAGGATCGCCGCTCGTTTATTTCTTTCCGGGTACAGAACGCCTCCCTGAACAAGCTCTGTAAAGCGTAAAACTTCAAAAAAGAAATCGTTTGGCTTCGGAAAATAACGGACGCCTTTGAGATCAGCGTACAAAATCGCCGGATACCGTTCCCACTGTACGGTAATGGCTCCGGATTCCGCGCTTACGGGGACGCCGTTTTCAAACCTGACAATAAGCTCCACGTCATCGTCTTGATCCGCATCTTCCATATACGACGTTATCCTGCCGGCGCGGTAGGAAGTTCGCGTTTCAATGACACCGTCTTTATCCGTGTCTACGGTAATAACGCCCGTCCATGACAGAAGCCGCCACCGCAGGCTGACTCGTCCCGCATCGGTACAAAGATTCCACACGGAAAGCGCCACATCTTTATCAATAACCTGAGCGCCGAAAATCGACTCAACCGCGGATTGTTCATCAATAAGCCCAAGTGAAAGAGCGGCGGGAATTGAAGCGCCGC